>NZ_JBHWIO010000004.1:93345-112954 GCF_042732075.1 Kitasatospora sp. NPDC059812 | reverse complement strand
GGGATGCACAAGGTCACCAGCGGCGGCGCGTGGTGGGGCCGGGTCTCCCAGTGGTGGGCCGCCCCCGGCGGGGCCGGGGGGGTGGGGGACGGCCGCGCCCCCCCCCCGCCCGGCGATGCCGCCCGCGCCGTGGAGCCGCCGGGCTGCTCGATCCGGGTTACTGGAGTGCGGCGGCGGCGTGGGGGCCGGCGGCGGGCGGGGCGAAGTGCATGCCCTCGGCGACCAGGGCGGTGAGGTCGAGGTAGGCGCGGCGGGTCTTGGGGCGCAGCTTGGCCGGGTCGAACTCCCCGCCCAGAGCCAGGTGTTCGTCGAAGGGGAGGACCACGACGCCGCGGCAGCGGTTCTCGAAGTGGGCGACGAGTTCCTCCACCCGGATCGTCCGGCCGCTGCTGCGGACGCTGGAGATCAGGGTCACGCTGCGCTGCGCCAGCGAGCCGTAGCCGTTGGTGTACAGCCACTCCAGGGTGGCGTCGGCGCTGCTCGCGCCGTCGATGCTGGTGGTGGCGGTGATGACCAGCTGGTCGGCGAGGTCGAGGACGGCGCGCATGGAGCTGTGCAGCAGGCCGGTGCCGCAGTCGGCGAGGATGATCGGGTACTGCCGGGCGAGCAGGTCGACGAGCCGCCGGTAGTGCTCGCCGCTGAAGCTGTTGGCGATCGCCGGGTCCGAGTCGTTGGCCAGGACCTCCAGCCCGCTGGGGGTGAGCGAGGTGAAGCGGCGGACGTCCATGTAGCCGGTGATGGTGGCCTCGGCGGCGAGCATGTCGTGGACGGTGGCCCCGGTCTCCCGGTGGACCCGCTTGCTGAGGGTGCCGGTGTCCGGGTTGGCGTCGACGGCGACCACCTTGTCGGCGCGGATCTCGGCGAGGACGGAGCCGAGCGCCAGGGTCGTCGAGGTCTTGCCGACACCGCCCTTGAGGCCGATCACCGCGATCCGGAAGGAGCGGTGCAGCGGGGTGCGGATGGCCGCCGTCAGCCGTTCCCGTTCCCGTTCCCGCTCTCCCCGGCCGAGGCCCAGGCCGGCGGGCAGGCCCAGGGTGCGGCGGCCCCGCCGTGCGGCGGGGGCCTGCGGCGGCGCGGAGTGCGGGGCTTGTGGGGCAGGCATGGCCGGTAGGGCAGGCATGGCCGGTAGGGCCGGTAGGGCCGGAAGTTCGGCCTGGGGGAGCTGCGGCAGCAGGGTGAACGGCTCCGGGGGCAGCGCGGCCGGGGCCGGCCGCGCCTGCGGGGGCACCAGGACCGTCCCGAGCACATCCAGTGGCTGCTGCCAGTCCGGCCCGGCGAGGTGTCCGGCGGGCGGCGCGGCGCTCGGCCCGGCAGCGGGGACGGCGCTCGGCGTGGCGCTCGGCCCGGAACTGGGGATGGCGGGCGGCGCGGCACTCGGCGCGGCACTGGGGATGGCGCTCGGGATGGTCGCCGTTGCGACGGCCAGGGCGCCGGCCGCCGGGAGGACGGGGCCGTAGTCGGGGGCGAGGTCCCAGTCCGGGCCCTGCGTCAGACGGTGCACCCGCCCGGTGTGCGTGTGGTCGGCCGCCATGTGTTCGCCTCCTGCTCGCCGTGTCGGCCCTGTCTGGTGCACCGGATTCCGGCGCCCCCCGCGCCGGCCGGGTACGGGGCCGTCCGATCGGTTCAACGGCCCGGGCCGGGAGCACCGTTCAACGGGAGCGCGGGACGCTGCGGCCCACTCGCGTCCCACCCCCCTCGGGAATGGGCTCCCGGCCGTGCGCGGCCCAGCACGGCCCGGTGGAGCCGGGCGATGTCTACGGACGACGGCCCGGTTCCGGTTCACCCGGCGCCGTCGCCGGGGCAGGGTGAACCGCCCCCGGCGGACGGCCCGTTGAGCGGGTCGGGGCGCGCACTGTGCCTCCCCCGCGCTTGGAGGACCTGATGGGCACCACCCCCCACCGCATCGGCCGCCCGGCCTGCACCCCCGAGCACCGGCCGGTCGGCTAGGTCCTCTCGTTCGGGCCTCGTCGCCGGCCGAACCGGTGTGCGGGCGGCAGCTGAGCGGCAGCTGCCCGGCCGTACCGGAAAACCCTCTGCTGGACCGGCTGTCAGTAGATACCGTCTTCGGATGGCACTCGATGCGGAACGAGTGCCATGCAGGAGCAGCCGGCGTGACTCCCGTGGGACGGGATGGGGGAGGGACAACGATGGATCCGGACGGGCCGGACGTGCGCGAGGTCGTCGCGGCGCTGGTACGGCAGGAGGAGCCGAGCAGGCCCGGGCCGCCCGCGCTGGTGGTGCCCGAGGGCACGGCGGAGGAGGTGACCGCCGCCGCCCGGCGGCTCGCCCTGCGGGCGCTGCCGACCGAGCGGTGGAGGCCGGAGCCCGCACCGGGGCTGCGGGAGCTGGCGGCGGCGCTGGTGGTCGACGAGCACCCCTCGGCACCGGCCTGGTCGGCGGTGGAGCGGGAGCAGCTGGCGACCTGGGTCGCAGTGTTGATCGAGCATCGGGGGGAGGACGGGGTCCAGGAGTTGGTGCGCGTGCTCAACGAGGCCTGAGGGGCGGCCTGGTGGCCACGGGATGGGCGCTGGATGGCCGCGAGATGTCCGGGATGTGGCCGTACGGAGTCCTGGCCTGCGGCCCGGCCGTGCGGGGCCCGGGCGTTGGCGGATCGTTGGTGCGGCCTTGGCGGCTGCGGGCAGTCTGCTGCTTGTAGCCGCCGGGGAAGTCCGGTCGGTGTGTCGCCCTGCCCTTGCCCGATCTGAGAGGCCGCGCGTGTCGAAGCAGCCCGTCGCCCAGCCCACGTCCGTCGCCCAGCCGCCCGTCGGCCCGCCGGCCGGCACGGACCCGTCGGCCACCACGGGATCCGCCCCCGCGCCCGGCACGCCGAAGGCGGCCCGCCCGACCCTCGACCCGGACACGCTCGCCGAGATCCACCGGCTGCACGGCGGCTACCTGCTGCGCGCGCTGCTGCGTGCCACCGGCGGCGACCGGGGCAAGGCCGAGGACATCCTCCAGGAGACCCTGCTGCGCGCCTGGCAGCACCCCGAGGCGCTGGCGGCCGGTGCCGAGCAGAGCCGTCCCTGGCTGTTCACGGTGGCCCGGCGGATCGCGATCGACCACTACCGGATGGCCGCCGCCCGCGCCAAGGAGGTGATCGGCGAGCCGCTGGAGGACCGTCCGCTCGCCGAGGACCCGTACGAGCAGGTGGTCGTCGCCCGGGACATCGCGCTGGCCCTGCGCCGGGTGCAGAAGCACCACCGCGAGGTGCTGGTCGAACTGCACCTGCGGGACCGCTCGGTGGTGGAGGCGGCGGCCCGGCTCGGGGTGCCGCCGGGGACGGTCAAGTCCCGCAACTTCTACGCGATCCGGGCGCTGCGCCCGGTCCTCGCGGCGGAGCACGGCTACGGCCCGGCCGACGGCCGCGGCCAGGCGGCCGCGCTCGACCGCTCGGGTGCCGCCGTCTCGCGCTGACCGCTGACCGCTGACCGGCCTCTGGTGGCCGGTCAGTGCCGGCGTGGCGAGCGCGAGTTCAGCGACTCCTCCAGGCTGGTGGTGAACTCGCTCTGCACCCCGGCCAGTTGATCATGGATGCGGAAGCGGTCGAGCGCCGAGCGCAGCCGGTCCAGGGCCTCCGGTTCACGGCCCCGGCTCAGCAGGTAGGCGGCGTGCGACTGTTCGGCGATGGCCTGGAGGTAGAGCAGGCCCGCCTCCTCGCAGCCGGCCAGCAGCCGGTGCCAGGCCAGGTCGACGGTCTCGCTGCGCCCGTGCGGGGGCAGGGTGTGCGCCTCGGTCAGCATCGACCAGAGATGGATCGAGGTGACCGGGCGGGCGGGCAGCAGCTCCCTGGCCTCCCGGGCCTGCCGCAGCGCGCCCTGCCGGTCCCCGGCCAGCAGGCTCACCCAGCTGTGGTGGACCAGGGCGACGGCCAGCGGCCGGGGGTCGCCGGATTCCACGGCCAGCGCGGCCGAGCCGGATGCCAGCCGGGCGGCCTCGGTCGCGCTGCCCAGGATCGCGGTGATCAGCGACTGGGTGGCGAGCGCGCGGGCGTACGCGGCGCGGCCCGCGGGCCCGGTCGCGGCCTCGCCGGCGGCCACCGCCCGGCGCGCCGCCTCGGCCGCCTCCTGACGGCGCTCCAGCCCGAGCAGCGCGTTCGCCCGGGAGCCGTGCAACTGGGCGGCGGCCAGCTCGTCGCCGCACCGCTCGGCGGCCCGGACGCCCGCGCGCAGACAGCCCAGCCAGTCGGTGAACCGGCTGGAGCCGTAGTACAGCGGGCCGGCGGCCTGGGCCAGCCGCCAGACCCGGTCCGGGTCGTCGGCGGTGCCGGTGATCAGCGCGCGGATCGCGGGCTCCTCGGCCTGGAACCAGTCCAGTGCGGCGCGGATGCCGTCGGCCGGCGGCAGGGCCCGCGGCGGGTGGACGAGCGTGTCGAAACCGTCCTGGCCCGGCTCGATGAACTCGCCGCCCTGCCGTAGCGCCGCCTGGTAGTAGTCCAGCAGCCGCTCCCGGGCGAGGCGTCGGCGAGGCTCGGGCTGCTCGGCGAGCAGCCCGGCGCTGAACAGCCGGACCAGCTCGGCGCGGCCGTAGCGCCCGGGCGCCGCACCGGTGAGCAGGTGGTGGGCGGCGAGTTCGCCGAGCGACCGGCGGGCGGTGGCCGGGTCGGTGCCGAGCACGGCGGCACTGGTCAGGGTGTCCACCTCCCGGCCCGGGTGGGCGGCCAGGAGGGTGAGCAGCTCGGCGGCACCGGGGGAGAGGCGGCGGTACGTCAGGAGGAGTTCGGTGGTGACGCCGGTCGCGCCGTCGGCGTCCAGGACGGGCAGCCTGGTCTGCTCGTCGGCGAGTTCGGCGACCAGTTCGGCGATCGTCCAGTCCGGGCGGGTGGCCAGCCGGGCCGCGGCGATCCGCAGCGCCAGCGGCAGGTGGTCGCAGAGCCCGGCCAGTTCGGCGGCGGCGGCCGGTTCGGCCCGCAGCCGGTCGGGGCTGAGCGCGCGCTCCAGCAATCGCAGCGAGTCGTCCTGGGGCAGCGGGGGCAGCCGCAGCAGGGCCGCACCGTCGGCGGCCACCAGCCCCTCCAGCGAGCCGCGGCTGGTCACCACGGCGGCGCAGCCGGGCCCCTGCGGCAGCAGGTCGGCGACCTGGTCGGCATCGGCGGCGTCGTCCAGGACCACCAGCAGGCGTCGCCCCCTGGTCCGGTCGCGGTACAGCGCGGCCCGGCCGTCCCGGTCCTCGGGGACGGCGCCCTCGGAGACCCCGAGGGCCCGCAGGAAGCCGCCGAGGGCGGCCTCCGGGTCGGCCGGGCCGGCCGGGTCGAGGCCCCGCAGGTCGGCGAACAGCTGCCCGTCCGGGAAGTGCGGGGCGCGGCGGTGCGCCCAGGCGGTGACCAGCGCGCTCTTGCCGGCCCCGGCCGGTCCGACCACCAGGGCCAGGCCGTCACCGGCGCGCTCCGGTCCGCACTCGCCGTCCAGCCAGCGGCCCTCGCCGTCCCGGCCGACGAAGTCGACCGGGCGGCGCGGGAGTTGACGGGGCACCCGGGGCGCGGCCGGAGGAGTCGCCGAGCGGGCCGGGGCCGGCTGCCCGGCCCGGCCCCCGGACAGCACCTCGGCGAGCGCCGCCTGGAGCGCCGTGCCGGGCCGGATCCCCAGCTCGCGGTCCAGCCGCACCCGGGCCTGGTGGTAGGCGGACAGCGCGTCCGCCGGCCGCCCGGCCTGGTGCAGGCAGCGCATCAGCAGCGCCACCAGCTCCTCGCGCAGCCCGTCCGTCCGCACGTGCTGCTCCAGGGCCGGCACCGCCGCCACCCCGCTGCCCTGGCGCAGCCGCAGCCCGGCCCAGCTGAGCACGGCGGCGGTGCGGGCCTGCTCCAGCTGGTCGACCACGGCCGCGCGCACGGCGGTGTCGGGCAGGTCGGCCAGGGCCTCGCCGCGCCACAGCCGCAACGCCTGTTCCAGCAGCGCGATCGCCTGCGCGTCCGCCGTGGCGCAGCCGAGTCCGGCCTGTTCGGCGGCCTGGTCGGTCAGCGCCTCGAAGCGCAGCGCGTCCACCTCCTCGGCCGGACCGGCCAGCAGGTAGCCGGACGAGCGGGTGTGCAGCACGAACGGGGTGTCGGCGATCGCCTTGCGCAGCGCCGCCACGTGCCCCTGCAAGGCGGCCCGGGCGCTGGCCGGCGGCCGCTCGCCCCACAGCAGCTCGCAGAAGCCGTCCACCCCGACCACCCGGCCCAGCCGCAACGCGAGCAGCGCCAGGATCGCCCTGCGCTGCGCCCCCGGCAGCGAGGCGAAGCCGTCCGCCCCGGCCCGCAGCTCCACCGGGCCGAGGAGCCGAATCCGCACCAGTACCCCCACTTCACCCCACGACGGGCAGGGCGTCCCCCCGCCCCATTGATGTCCCGGGCGTGCCCCGGGGTGGAGCAGTGTAGTGCCCTGAAGTGTCCTGTTCGCGCCAGATCGCCCGCTCCCCGGGCGCCACCGGGTGGCGGCGCCCGGCGCAACGGACGCCGAGCCCGGGCCCTGCGGAACCCGCGGGGCCCGCGTTCGACCCGACAAGATCCACAAATCCCGAGCAGACCCCATCCGGCCGCGTGCACGTGACCGGACCAGGCCTATCCTCTGACGACGCCGGGAAGACGCCGGAGGTTGTCGTCGGCGGCGGATCCGATCGGCGACAGGGGAGGAGAGGGCCGCATGCACATCGACCTGCTCGGGCCGGTCGCCGTACGACGGGACGACGGGACGACGGTCACACCCTCGGCCCCCAAACGCCGCGCGCTGCTGAGCACCCTCGCCATCCGGCTCAACCAGACCGTCGGCACCGACGAGCTGATCGAGCTGGTCTGGGACGGCGACGCGCCCCCCACCGCCCGCGCCGCGCTCCAGGGGCACGTCGCGGCCCTGCGCCAACTGCTCGACTGCCCCGGGCTCACCCTGGGCACCCGCGGCGCCGGCTACCTGCTGGCCGGCGACCCCGACCGGGTGGACCTGCTGCACTTCCGCGGGCTCTGCGACCGGGCGGGCGTGCTGCGGCCCGCCCCGGCCGCGCCCGCCGCGAGCACCGAGCCCGAGCCGCACGATCCGGCCGTGCCCCTGCTGCGCGCCGCCCTGGACCTGTTCCGCGGCCCGGCCCTCGTCGACTGCGGGTCCGTCCTGCTGCGCGAGCGCACCCTGCCGCACGTCACCGACCTGCGGCTGCGCGCCCTGGACCGGCTCGCCGAGGGCCTGCTCGGGGCCGGCCGCGGCGGCGAGCTGGCCGCCGAGCTGGCCGAGGCGGCGGCCGCCCACCCGACCCGGCAGACGCTGGCCGCCCGGCTGGTCCGCTGCCTCGACCAGGCCGGCCGCCGGGACGAGGCGGCGGCCTGGTACGACCGGGCGGTGGCCCGGCTCTCCGGCCCGCCCGGCCCGGAGCTGCGCCACGCCGGTGAGCGGTCGGCGGACGGCCCCGAGCGGGACGGGCCGCCCAGACCCGCCCGGCTTCCGAGGCGCGGTGCGCCGGACCGCAGGTTCACCGGCCGGTCGGCCGAATTCGCCCGGCTCGACGAGGCCCTGGCCGCCGCCGTCCGGTCCGGCCACCCGATCCTGGTCACCGGACCGGCCGGGGTCGGCAAGACCAGCCTGGTCCAGCACTGGTTGCAGCGGTCCGCCGAGCACTTCCCCGACGGAGTCCTGCACGCCGAGCTGGGCGGCTTCGACCCGGCCGGGCCCCGCGAACCCGCCGACGTGCTGGCCGGGTTCCTGCTCGCCCTCGGCGAGCCGGCGGGAGCCCTGCCCGCCTCGCCCGAGGAGCGGGAGCAGCGCTACCGGGAACTGCTGGCCGGCCGCCGGCTGCTGATCGTGCTGGACGACGCGCGCTCGTACGAGCAGCTCGCCCCGCTGCTGCCCGACCCGCCCCCGCCGGGGGACGGGCCGGCCTGGGGCGGGGACCCCGGGGACGGGGACGGGGACGGGGACACCGGCACCCCCGGCACCCCCGTCGTCGTCGTCACCAGCCGCAGCCGGCTGCGCGACCTGCTGGTCCGGGACGGCGGCATCCCGCTCCCGCTGGGCGTGCTCGGCGCCGAGGACGCGGCCGAACTGCTCGCCCGGACCCTCGGCCCGGCCCGGGTCGCCGCCGAACCGCAGGCGGCCGCCGACCTCGCCGCGGCCTGCGACCACCTGCCGCTCGCCCTGCGGCTGGCCGCCGCCCGGCTGGCCGCCCGCCCCGGCTGGACCCTGGGCGACCTGGCCGCGGAACTCGCCGACGAGCAGACCGGCCTCGCCACCCTGGCCGGCACCGACCGCGGCCCGATCGGCGTCACCACCGCCCTGGACCACACCTACCGCACCCTGCCGCCCGCCCCCGCCCGGCTGTTCACCCTGCTCGGCCTGCACCCCGGCGCGGTGATCGACACCGCCACCGCCGCCGCGCTCGCCGACCTGCCGCCCGCCACCACCCGCACCCTGCTGACCCGCCTCGACGCCGTCCACCTGCTGGAGGAGACCACGCCCGGCCGCTACGCCCGGCGCGAGCTGGTCCGGCGCTACGCGGCCGGGCAGGCCGCCGAACTCACCTGCGACGACCGGTTCGTCGCCCTCGACCGGCTGATCGCCCACTACCTCGCGGTCACCGCGGCCTGGACCACCGGAGGCTGGACCACCGCGGCCTGGACGCCCGAGGGCGGCGGCGCGGCCCCGGCGGACGCGGCCGCCTGGTTCCGCCGCGAGGAGAGCGCCCTGCGCGCGGTGGTGGTCTGCGCCGAGCAGTTCGGCCGGACCGCCGAATCCTGGCAGCTCGCCCACCGGATAGGCCTGCTGTACGAGACCACCGGCCACGACCGGACGCACTGGCGCGCCGTCACCGAGGCCGGCCTGCGCGCCGCCCACGGCTGCGCGGACCAGGCGGCCGTCGCCCGGCTGGCCACCGACCTCGCCGTCCTGCACGTGGACCGCGCCGCCCACCGCACCGCCGTCCAGCAGCTGGAACGGGCCGTGGCCGCCGCCGACCGGGCCGGCGACCAACTGCTGCGCCACCACTGCCGGGCCCGGGTGGCCGGTGCACTGCTGCGGGCCGGCCGCTACGACCAGGCCCTGCCGCTGATGACCGACCTGGTGAGCGCCGCCCGTACCCCGGCCGTCGGCGACCTGCTCGTCCGCGCGCTCACCGACCTCGCCGACGCGCTGGTCCTGGCCGGCGCCCCCGGCCCGGCCCTGGTCCACGCCGACGAGGCCGTCCGGGTCGCCACCACCCGTTCCGGCGTCGAGGCCGTCCTCGCCACCCAGAGCCGGGCCCGCGCCCTGCAGGCGCTCGGCCGCCGCGACGCCGCCCTGTCCACGGCCCGACTCGCCGTCGCCCTGGGCCGCACGGTCGGCGACACCGGGTTGGAGTCCCGCACCCACGGCCTGCTGGCGGACCTGCTGTGCGAACTGGGCCGTACCACCGAGGGGGCCGTCGCCAGACGGCAGGCCCGGGCCCTGGCGGCGGGGGAGCGCTGACGGTGCGCCGCCCCGCCGCCGCAGCAGCCCCGTCCCGCCCGTCCTGCTCGCCCTGCCCGTCCCGCTCGCCCTGTTCGTCCCGTCCGATCGGCGCAACCACAGGCGGAACTATGGGCAGAACCAGTGCGCGCGGCCGTCCCGCCAGCGAGTGGGACGCCGCGGCCCGCACCGGGGTGCCCGGCGCCTGAGCTGGGCGCTCGATGCTGGGAAAGAGCTGGGTGCGAGGCATACTTCTGCCCGGGAATACTTCTGCCTGGGACGGTCGATCAGGCACAACGTCTGGCAGAAGTAACGGCGCTAGCAGGGGCGGGACATGACGGCTGTGAGCGGCACGGGAACGGGCACGGACTCCGAGGGGGCCGGCGACTTCGGCCGCCTGCTGGCCGGGCACCGGGTGGCGGCGGGCCTGACCCAGGAGGAGCTCGCCGCGGCGGCCGGCGTCAGCCTGCGCGCCGTCGGGGACATGGAGCGCGGCCGCACCCGCGGGCCGCAGCGGCGTACCGTCCGGGCCCTGGCCGAGACGCTGGGCCTGGACGCCCCGCAAACCGCCGCGCTGGACCGGGCCGCCCAGTGCGGCCGCCCCCGGGGGACCAGGCCGGTGTCGGCCGCCGCCCCCACCCGTGGACCGGCCGCCCCCGCCCCCGCTCACGCCCCTGCCCCCGCCGGACCGGCCGAGACCGGGGACGCCGCGCCCGCCGCCCCGCTCGTGCCCGGCGCCCTCGCGCTGCCTCGCGACATCGCCGACTTCACCGCCCGCGAGGGCGCCCTCGCCCTGCTGGCCGAGCTGGCCGAGGACGACCGGCCCGCCCACCCCCGGGTGGTGCTGATCAGCGGTCAGCCCGGTCTGGGCAAGACCGCCTTCGCCCTGCACGCCGCCCACACCCTGGCCCCCTTCTTCCCCGACGGGCAGCTCTCGCTCGACCTCGGCGGCATGGCCGCCACCCCGCTCTCCGCCCGCGACGCGCTCGGCCAGGTGCTGCGCGCCCTGGGCGTCGCCGACAACGCCGTGCCCGCCGGGACGGAGGAGCGGGCCGGCCTCTACCGGGCCCTGGTGCGCGAGCGCCGGCTCGTCCTGGTCCTGGACAACGTCGCCGACGAGAGCCAGGTGCGCCCGCTGCTGCCCGGCTCCGGGCCCGCCGTGACCCTGGTGACCAGCCGCAACGCCCTGCCCGGACTGGAGTCGGTGCTCCGCCTGCGGCTGGACGCCCTGGCCCCGGGCGAGGCCGCCGACCTGCTGGCCCGGATCGCCGGCCGCGAGCGGATCGACGCGGCGCCCGACGCCACCGCCGAACTGGCCCGGCTCTGCGGCTACCTGCCGCTCGCGCTGCGCATCGCCGGGCAGCGGCTGGTGGCCCGCCCGCAGCAGCCGGTCAGCCACCTGGTGCGCCAACTGGCCGCCGAGGAACACCGGTTGGACCTGCTGGAAACCGGGGACCTGGCCGTCCGCCCGGCCTTCGCGCTCTCCTACCGGCGGCTGCCGGCCGAATCCCAGCTGGTGCTGCGCCGCTCCGCACTGACCGCCGGGCACGACTTCACCGCCGCCGTCGCCGCCGCCTACGCGGGCCTGCCGCCCGGCCGGACCGAACTCGTCCTGGAGCAGCTGATCGACGCCGGGCTGGTGCAACTCGCCACCCCGGAGCGCTACCGGCTGCACGACCTGGTCCGGCTCTACGCGGGCGAGCGGCTCGACGCCGACGAGGGCCCCGAGGCGGTGGCGCAGGCCCGGGCCAGGGCCGGTGACTGGCTGCTGAACCGGGCCGCCGAGTACGGCCTGCGGTTCGACCCGGACCACGCGGCGGCGGACCCCGACGCCGACCCCGACGCCGACGCGGACCGGACCGGCCCCCCGGTGCCGCTCACCGAGGCGGCGCGCTGGCTGGAGGAGGAGCACCCGGAGTGGCTGGCCGCCCTCCACCAGGCCTTCGCCGCCGGCCGGCACCGGGAGGTGATCGACACCGCCGAAGCCATGCACTGGTTCTCCGACCGGCTGCTGAGCTGGGACATCTGGGCCGAGGTCTTCCAGCTGTCGGTCGACGCGGCCCGCGCCTGCGGCGACCAACTGGCCGAGGCCGTCCACGTCAACTACCTGGCGTGGACGTACGTCACCTGCCTGCACCGCTACCAGCGCGGCATCGACCTGGCCAACGAGGGGCTGGAACTGGCCCGCCGGATCGGCGCCCGGGAGCAGGAGGGCTGGGCGCTGACCTACCTCGCGGCGGGCCTTCGGCACCTGCACCGGCACCGGGAGGCCATCGACGCCTACCACCGGGCCGCGGACGCCTTCGCCGCCGTCAACAGCCGCGCCGGCTGGATCGGCCGGCTGGTCACGCTGCGCGGTGCGGCCAACTGCCTGCGCGACTCGGGCCGGGCCGAGGAGGCGGTGGAGTCCCGCCGGCGCGCGCTGGCCGGCGCGCTGGAGCTGGTGGAGCGCTGGTCCTCGCCGCTGATGCACCTGGCGGCGGCCATGACGGCCCACGAACTCGGCCTGGACCGCGCCGCGCTGGGGCGCTGGCCGGCCGCCGAGAAGGCCTACCGGCAGGCCCTGACCCACTACGAGGAGGTCGGCCGGCCGGACAGCATGACCAAGACCCTCACCGAGCTCGGCACCGCCCTGATCGAGCAGGGCCGCGCCGAGGAGGCCCGCGAACTCCTCACCGAGGCGCTCACCGACCTCAGCGCGGACGGCCCCCGGCAGGGGCGGCGCCGGACGGGGTGAGGCCCGCGCTGGCGAAGGCCCGGAGCCTCGGGCCCGGGGCCCGAAACGCGCACGCCCGCACGGCGGGTGGGCCGTGCGGGCGCGTGAGCGGCGGACTGTGCGGGTCGGTCAGATCCGGGTGTCCTCGACCACCGGCAGCGAGTGGTTCTCGGCGAAGGCGCTCGGGGCGAACGAGTTCCGCGGCGCGACGGCCGGCTTCTTGCCGCAGAAGGCCGGCTCCAGCGCGTTCATCAGGCCCTGCGTCACGGAGCCGTTGTTGGAGGCGTTGGCGAACACGACGACGGAGCGCTTGCCGTCCGGGGTGGCGAACGACTGGGTCTGGAAGCCCTGGACGATGCCGCCGTGGCCGTACACGTCGCCGCAGGACAGCGAGATGCGGCGCAGCCCGAGGCCGTAGCTGATCTTGGCGGTGGGGGTGGCCAGGGCGGCCGTCATCTGCTTCAGCGAGTCGTCCGAGACCAGCCCGCCGGAGCTGCCCGCCATCAGCGCGGTGAGGAAGTGGTCGAGGTCGGCGGCGTCGGAGATGACCGCGCCGGCCGTCCACACCCAGGAGCCGGTCTGCTGGGTGGAGTCCAGCAGCGGCTTGCTGCGGTTGTCGTTGGTGAGGTAGCCGGTGACGTGGGCGCCCTGGATCTCCTGGTCGGGCACGACGAAGGAGGTCTTGCTCAGGCCCAGCGGCTCGATGATCCGCTCGCGCAGGACGTCCTCGTAGGGGCGGCCGGTGAGGTGCTCGACCGCGAGGCCCATCAGGACGAAGTCGGTGTTGGAGTAGGAGTACCGGCTGCCGGGCGTGTACTGCTGGCCGTGCTTGACGGACATCGCCACCAGGTCGCGCGGCGCGTACACGTTGGTGCGGATGCGCGCCTCGAAGGCGCTGGTGGTCTCCTCGCCGGCCTGCTCCAGCAGGTCGTTGGTGTGGTCGTAGATCCCGGCGCGGTGCTCCATGACCTGGCGGCCCGTCATGGTCCAGGTGTCCGGCAGGGTGCCGGCCGGCAGGTAGTCGCGCAGCGGCTTGTCGAGGTCGATCAGGCCCTGCTCCGCCAGCTGCATCACGAGAACGGCGTTGAACATCTTGCTGTTGCTGCCGACCCGGAACCTCCACGAGGAGTTCATCGGGGTGCCGTCCAGGTCGGCCTTGCCGACGGCCAGCGACCGGGTGGACTCGGCGTCGCCGTGGTCGCGGATCACCGCGAAGGCGCCCGGGGCGCCCGCGTCGGTGGTGGCCTGGAGGGCGGCGCGCACCGCGGCCGTGTCCGGGGTGGGCGCGCTGGTGGTGCCCTGGTCGGCGGCCACGGCCTGCGCGGCTCCGGTCGCCAGCAGGACGACACCCGCGGCCGCCACCGCGAGCGGACGCAGAAGGCTGATCTTCGCCATGATCCTCTGTTCTCTCACTCGGCTGACGCGGCGTCCGGCCACGTCCTCGAAGATCCACTATCACCGGCGGGGCCGGTGGCTGGCAAAGTGAACCGGATCGGCCGCACCATCCGTTTCCCGACCCGGGGTCAAGGTTTTACCTGCTGTCGTCTACCCGCGTCGACCGATCCACCCGATGCTGTTCGGGCGCCTCGCGCGTGCTCCCGCACCTTCGCCCAGGCCTTCCCCCCTCACCGATCGTGGAGTTCCGCATGCCCCTGGCCACCTCCGCGCGCCGGGCCGGCGCGCTGCTGCTCGCCGCCGCCGGCCTGATACCGCTGTCCGGCACCGCCCAGGCCGCCACCGCCGCCACCGCCGCCACGTACACGCCGATCGTGTTCCCGGACCAGGACCACGGCGTCGTCTACGACCTCATCAACTCGGCCACCCGCTCCGTCGACGTGACCATGTACGAGCTGCGCGACACCACCGCCGTCAACGCCCTGATCGGCCGCCGGCGGGCCGGCCTCACCGTCCGGGTGATCCTCGACGGCCGGCACACCTCGGTCAACGGCGCCGCCTACTCGGCCCTGCGGGCCGCCGGCGTCGGGGTGACGTACTCCTCTTCCGCGTTCGTCTACACCCACCAGAAGACCGTCACCGTGGACGGCGCCAAGTCCCTGATCCTGACCGGGAACCTGGACTCCACCTACTACTCCAGCAGCCGCGACTTCGGCGTCGTCGACACCGACGCCAACGACGTCGCCGCGATCGAGCAGGTCTTCGCCGCCGACTACGCCCAGACCTCGATCACCCCCTCCGACGGCGACAACCTGGTCTGGTCGCCCACCGACTCGCAGGCCCGCCTGCTGGACCTGATCAACGGCGCGCAGCACACGCTGGACCTGGAGCAGCTGGAGTTCGGCGACCAGGCCCTGGTGGACGCGGTCGCCGCGGCCGCCGGCCGGGGCGTCACCGTGCGGGTGGTGGGCATGAACCCCTCGTCCTACAGCAGCTACTTCGACCAGGTGGTCACGGCCGGCGGCCAGGTGGTCACCTACTCCTCGACCACGGGCCTGTACATCCACGCCAAGGCGATCGTCGCCGACTACGGCACGCCCTCGGCCAAGGTGTTCGCCGGTTCGGAGAACTTCTCCGACAACTCGCTGAACAACAACCGCGAGCTGGGCCTGATCACCACCGACTCCGGCGTGCTGACCACCGTCGAGTCCACCGCCGCCCGCGACTTCGCCAACGGCACGCCGTACTAGACGCCGTACTAGACCCGTTCGTCACACAGCCCTGATCGAGCGTCCGCGCCAGGGCCGCTCCCTACCCGAGGAATTGTCATGACTTCGTCCACCAAGCACGGCTCCCGCCGCACCGCCACCGCCCTCGGCTCGGTGGCCGCGCTGGTCGCGGCCTCCGCCGGCCTCTGGGCCGCCACCGCCTCCACCGCGCAGGCCGCCGCCCTGCCCGCGCCCGACCACATCGTCGTCGTGGTGATGGAGAACCACGCCTACAACCAGGTCGTCGGCAGCAGCAGCGCCCCCTACCTCAACTCCCTGGCCACCGGCGGCGCCAACCTCACCCAGTCGTTCGGCATCACCCACCCCAGCCAGCCGAACTACTACGCCCTGTTCTCCGGATCCACCCAGGGCGTCACCGACGACAGCTGCGTCTCCGTCGGCGCCCTCCAGGGCCCCAACCTGGCCTCCGAGGTCACCGCCGCCGGCAGGACCTGGGCCAGCTACAACGAGACCCTGCCCGCCCAGGGCAGCACCACGTGCAGCAGCGGCAAGTACGCGCAGAAGCACAACCCCTGGTTCGGCTTCGGCAACGTGCCGCTGAACTCGGCCAGGACCTTCGCCCAGTTCCCGACCGACTACACCACCCTGCCGAACGTCTCCTTCGTCGTACCGAACCTCTGCAGCGACATGCACGACTGCTCGGTCGGCACCGGCGACACCTGGATCAAGAACAACCTCGGCGCCTACGCCACCTGGGCCAAGAGCCACAACAGCCTGCTCGTGGTCACCTTCGACGAGGACAACCGGCTCGCGGGCAACCGCATCCCGACCGTCTTCTACGGCGCCCACGTCACCCCCGGCAGCACCTCCGCCGCCACCTACAACCACTACAACGTGCTGCGCACCCTGGAGGACCTCGCCGGCGCCACCACCCACGCGGGCAACGCGGCCAACGCCGCTGACATCACCGGCATCTGGAACTGAGGCCCGCCGCCCGGCCCTCCACCAGGAGCCGCCCCCCGGACCACCGGCCGCCCCGCCCCCCCCGCGCGGGGCGGGCCCCCCCGCGGGGGGCGACCGGGGCGCGGGGGGCGGCAAGGATGGGGGCGTGCGATTCGATGCCGTGCCGATGCCGGAGCGGGTGGGGGAACGGCCCCGGGACGTCCGGGGCTACCCGGTGCCGGCGATCACGCCCTGGCGTGGCGGCGAGCCGCAGTTCGCGTTGACCGACCACGAGCGCAGCGCGAACTGCGCGCTGGAGCGCCTCTGTTCGGTGTGCGGGGGATTCATGGCCCGGGGCCCGGTGTGGCGCGTGGTCGGGGCGGCGGAGAGCGCGGCGATCGGCGCCGCGCTCGCCGAGGGGCGGCCGTACCGCAACCTCGCGCCGACCATGGAGGGACCGGGCCACCGGGCCTGCATGCTCTACGCGGCGATGGTGTGCCCGTACCTGGCCCGGCCGAACGCCCGGCGCCGGGCTGCGGCGCACGGCGGCGCGGACGAGCTGACGGCGGCCGCCGTGCGCGGGGCGGTGCGGGGCGGCACGGGGGCGGTGGTCGGGTTCGGCGACTACGAGTACGCCGTCACCGAGAGCCGGGTGCTGTTCCGTTTCCTGGATCCGGTCGAGTTCCTGCCGCACGAGTCCGCCGACGAGCAGCTGCCCGCGCTCCGGGCCGAGTTGGCCTCGCGCGGCGGACTTTAGCGGAGGATTTGCACTGTTCCCCCCGTACCGGGCACGAACCAGTGGCAGACTGAGGCGGACATGACCAGTCCTGGATCGGGGGCGGCCGTCCATCAGCGACGGCATCAGGGCACCGACATCGAGGAGCACGTTTCTTGACCACTCACCTCAGGCACGGCACCGGCGCGCGGAAGGTGCTGGCGCTGCTGGCGGCACTGTGCGGGATCGTCGGCCTCACCGCGCTCGGTACGACCCCTGCGGCGGCGGCCGATTCGCGACACGCGATCTACGCCATCGCGCACCGGGTCGACACCCTGGACGGCGTGGACGCCGCGCTCGGCCACGGCGCCAACGCCATCGAGATCGACGTCTGCGCCTGGTGGAACCCGAACGAATGGCGCGCCTACCACGACTGTTCCTCGGCCGGTGAGAACCGCCTGGGCCCCAGCTTCGACAGCATGATCGACCGCATCCTCTCCAACGCCAACGCCGGACGCCGGCTGTCGCTGGTCTGGCTGGACATCAAGGACCCGAACTACTGCGGGGAACAGCCCAACCGCACGTGCAGCGTCGCCGGACTGCGCGACAAGGCGCAGCGGTTGACGGCCGCCGGGATCCAGGTGCTCTACGGCTTCTTCGAGTACCACGGCGGCAACACCCCGGACGTCGGCGGCAGGGGCTGGCAGAGCCTGGAAGGCAAGCTCGGCCCGCTGGAGGGCATCACGTCCACCGGCACCCGCGACCAGGTCCAGGGCGCCTTCAACCGGTCCGGTTCCGGATTCCCGGCCGGTCACCGGGCGATGGACTACGGCGACACCGACATCACCAAGGGCTTCGGCAACTGCACGGAGGCCACCTACAACACGTGCGCGGAGCTGAAGAAGGGCGCCGGGGACCGCGCCGCCGGGCGGCTCGCGGCCACGCTGTCCTGGACGGCCACCTACAACGACCCGTGGTACGTCGACAAGCTGCTCGGCGACGCGGGTGTGGACGGCATCATCGCCGGCTACGGCGCCTTCACCGGCGTGCGCGAGTACGACAACAGCTGGCAGTGCGCCAACGCCATCAACCTCGTCCGTGACTGGGTGAACCGCCACAGCGGCACCCACCGCATGGCCAACAGCGGCGACCGCCTGTTCCGCTAGGCCTGTTCCGCTGGCCTTGTCCGTCCGAAGGGCACCCGCCGTTCCGCCCGCCAGCTGCCTGTGCGGCCGGCGGGCGGGACGGCGTGACGGTCAGCGGGTGACGGTCCACTGCTGCTCGGCGGAGCCGTCGCAGGTCCACACCCCGAGCTCCTTGCCGTCCTCGTGGTAGGTCAGGCAGTCCTGGTCGCTGATCCGGATCACGTACCGGTCGCCCGAGACGTTCTTGACCTCCCACTTCTGCTCCGAAGAGCCCTTCCACCCCTTGGTGTTGGCGAAGTAGGTGCCGGTGTTCTCGCTGAGGTCCCGCCCGAGCGCGTTGGTGATCCGGTAGCGGCCGCCGCCCGCGTCGCGGAACGTCCAGGTGCCGCCCGCGTCGCCCGGCTTCCCGGCGATCACCGTGGCGCCCTCGCCGGAGCCGGTGGCGACGGCGCCGAGGTTGTTGACGGTCCGCAGGTGCACGGGCGTGTTGAGCGCGGGCCGGCCGGAGCCGGAGCCGGTGGGGGTGCCGGTGCCGGGCTTGGTGCCGGGCTCGGCCGGATCGCCGGGCTTGCCGGTGTGGGGAGGCTTGGCCGGCGTGGCGGGCACCCCGGGGTCGTACGGCGTGCCGGGGTCCTGCGGCATCGCGGGGACGATCTGGGTGGCCGGCAGCCCGCCCGGCGCGGGAGTGCCCGGGTCCCTCGGTACGCCGGGGAACGGCATCGGGGAGAAGTTCACGACGCCGTCGGTGTGGTTGTAATGCTGGCCGGCGCTGCCCGTGCCCCTCGGGTACGTCCAGGTGTGCTCGCGGGTGGTCCGGTTGAAGAGGCCGTAGAACCCCCAGTTGCCCCAGCCGCCGTCGAAGCCGTTGGCGAAGCTGCCGCCGCCGGAGAAGATCCAGATCCGGTAGGTCTGGTCCTCGCGCGAGGTCTGGTCGTGGTAGTCGATGTCGTACGTGAAGGCGACGTTCTGGAAGCTCTGCTCGTAGTTGTGGACGTACCAGGGGTCTCCGAAGGCGTTGTCGCCCTTGATGTCGAAGACCATGATGTTGTAGCTGCCGCCGGTCGCCTTGATCAGCATGTCGAGCGTGTCCTGGACGAATTCGCCGCGGGCCCGGTTCTTGGCCTCCGAGGTGTGCTGCGCCGCCTGGATGCACCACACCAGGCTGGTCGAGCCGGGAGTCACCGTGTTGGCGGCGTTGCAGTTCTCCTGGGCCGGGTCGTACGAGCCGTCGGCCATCGCGGGCCCCGCCAGACCCAGGACGGCCACGGCACTCATCCCTGCGGCCAGGGCCGACAGCTTCTTCGTCGAACGCACGTGCTCTCCTTGCGAGTTCTGTGATGGGCGGGACAAAATATGGCATTCCGGTCAGCCGATCAGTGCCACTTTGTCTCGATCCATACGCATCCCTTGCGAAGGCCTGACGCCCGCGGTGCGCCGGCCCGAACCCGTGCGGGCGATTCCCCAAGCCCCTTGTGAAGGACGGATGATCGGGCCGCCCGGGTTCAATGGGCCACGTCCGCCCGTCCCGGCTGTCCTGCGCCCAAGGCCGCCGGCGCGCCCTCACCCGGCGCGGAAGAGTGGAGTGCGGCGCGATGGGCGTGCGGATGCGGCGCCGTGGCAACGGATGTGACCGCTCGGCCCCCGCCCGAGGGGCCGTCCGATGAAAGGACATCCATGCGCCCCGGACGACTCGCCGGCGCAGGCCTGGCGGCGGTGGCACTGACAGCCACCCTCGCCGGTCCCGCCCAGGCCGACAACCTGCCCGAGACCGTGTCCGCCACCGGCTCCCCGAGCGGCGTCACCGCCATCTGCCCCGAGGGCCTGCACCCGGACAACGACTGGATCATCACCAACGGCGACGGCACCCGGCTCGGCGCGAACCAGCGGTGGCAGTGGAGGGACAGTGACGGAGGCAGGGGCATCATCGTCTGGATCGCCCCCTACCTCGACTCGCCGCCCCCGCCCCCCAGCATCAGGCTGACGATCTCCTGCATCTCCTGAGCGCCCGACGGCGGAGGGGGTGCGGCAGCTGCCGCCCCCCCCGGCCCGGGGACTGGGGCGCGGGTGGGGGGGGGGGGGTGGGGGGCGGG
>NZ_JBHWIO010000004.1:64741-93335 GCF_042732075.1 Kitasatospora sp. NPDC059812 | reverse complement strand
TCATACACACCCTAATGATCGCGCGGCCCCGCCCCGGGGGGGGGGGGGGCCCCGCCGCCCCACCCCCGCCCCCCGTCAGCTGCTCACGTTGTTCCGGGGGGCTCACGGCCGGTAGGCGGGGAGGCCCTTGACGGTGGAGACCGGGGTCGGGGCGGCGGAGCCGTCGGCGGGGAGGGTGCTGACGCCGTCGGGGGTGCGGGCCGCGATGGTCCTGCCGTCGGGGGACCACGCGGGTTCGGTGTAGTCGGTGGCGGCGGCGGGGGTGAGGTCCTTCTCGTCCTTCTGGTCGATCCGGCTGGAGCGGGTGAACAGGTGGTCGTGCCCGTCGACGGAGCGGACGAACACGACGTGCTCGCCGTCGGGGGAGAGGGCCGGCTGGGAGCCCTGGCCCAGGTCGCGGGTGGCGGGGCGGATGTAGTCGTCGTAGAGGTAGACCTCGCCGGCGGGGGTGTTGGCGTAGACGATCTCGCCGTGCCGGCCACCGGCGTCGGCCCAGGTGTTGCCGGTCTGCGGCGGCTGCGGCATGTTCGCGTTGCCGTCCAGGGAGGTGTGCGGGGTGAGCACCTCGGGGGTGCCGCCGACGGCCTTGGTGGGGATCTTCTCCAGGCGCAGGACGCCGCCCTTGGCGGCGGCGAAGACGATGGTGTCGAAGCGTTCGGCGGATTCGGGGAGGTCGCTGGGGCCCTGCGCGGCGTGCTGCCAGGTGGGGTGGGACCAGGCCTCGCCGCCGGGGGCCGTGGCGAGGGTGACCTTCGCGCCGCCGTCGGGGTCGGCGACGACGAGGTCGCCGTTGCCGTTGATGAAGGCCGCCCGCTTGCCGTCGGGGGACCAGGCGAGGTCGCGGACGACGGTGCCGAAGTCGACGGTGGTGCCGTTCATCGCGACGGCCCGGGTGCCGGTGCTGACGGTCAGGTGGTTGGCGGCGCTGGTGCCGTTGACCTCCTTGGTGCCCGGCGCGGGGGTGCTCGGCACGGGGGTGCCCGGTGCGGGGTTGCTCGGTGCGGGGGTGCTCGGGTGGGCGGAGCCGCCCGGGGCCGGGGCCCCCGGAGCGGTGGCGCCGGGCGCCGCGCTGCCGGGGGCGGCGGCGTCCGAGCCGGCGTTGTCGGGGCCGCAGGCGGAGAGCAGGACGGCGCCGACGGTGGTCATCACGGCGAGCGCGGCGGTGGTGCCGAATCTGTTGCGCACGGACATTCCAGGTCCCCCCTCGGGTGCGGTTCGCGTTCGAGGAGGAGCATCCCAGGGGGAGTTCAGCGGCCGGTGCGAGCCGTGTCACGGTCGTGGAACAACGGCCGCCCCGGCCGCCCCGGCCTGCCGTGTCGGGACCGGATTCTGGCGCCGGGTCAGAGCCCGAGGGCGGTGAGGCCGGGGTGGTCGTCGGGGCGCCGGCCGAGCGGCCAGTGGAAGAGGCGTTCGGCGGCGGCGATCGGCAGGTCGTTGATGGCGGCGTGGCGGTGCGCCATCAGGCCGTCGCGGTCGAACTCCCAGTTCTCGTTGCCGTAGGAGCGGTACCACTGGCCGGAGTCGTCGTGCCACTCGTAGGCGAAGCGGACGGCGATGCGGTCGCCGTCGTGCGCCCACAGCTCCTTGACGAGGCGGTAGTCGAGTTCGCGGTGCCACTTGCGGGTGAGGAAGTCGGCGATCCGCTCGCGTCCGGTGAGGAACTCGGTGCGGTTGCGCCACCGGCTGTCGGGTGTGTAGGCGAGGGCGACGCGGTGGGGGTCGCGGGTGTTCCAGGCGTCTTCGGCGGCGCGGACCTTCCGTCGGGCGGTCTCCGGGGTGAACGGGGGCAGGGGAGGGCGCTGTTCGGTCACGGGGTCTCCTCGGGCATGGCGGAGCCGACGGTGAGAACGGTCGTTCTCGCTGTAGCGGCTACCCTAGGAGAACCATCGTTCTCACGCAAAGGGCACGGCAGATGGACCAGCACGACCCGCGGGGCCTGATCCTCGACGCGGCCGAGGAGCTGTTCTACGGTCAGGGCATCCAGGCGGTCGGCATGGACGCCGTCCGGGCGGCCTCCGGCCTGACGATGCGCCGGCTCTACCAGCAGTTCCCGTCCAAGGACGACCTGGTCGAGGCGTACCTGCGACGCCGGGACGGACGCTGGCGGGCGAACCTCGCCGCCTACGTGGCCGGCGCCGCCACGCTGCCGCGCGACCAACTGCTCGCCGTCTTCGACTGGCTCGGCCGCTGGTTCGCCGAACCCGACTTCCGGGGCTGCGCGTTCGTCAACTCCTTCGGCGAGCTGGGCGCCGTCTCACCGGCGGTCACGGCGGCCGCCCGGCAGCACAAGGAGGAGTTCAACGCCTACCTCGCCTGCCTGGCCGAGGCCGCCGGCGCCCCGCCCGCCACCGCCGCCCAGCTGGCGCTGCTCGCCGAGGGGGCGATGACCACCGCCGCCGTGCACGGCGACCCGAGCGCCGCCGCCGACGCCAAGGCGGCCGCCCGCGTGCTGCTGGACGCCGCACTGTCCGCCCGCGCCTGACGGACCGCGGGGCCGTCAGCCCGGGACGGGGGCCGTGCGCCGCTCGAAGACCTCGGGGCGGGCCGCCTCCAGGGCGGTGGCGACGGCGCCCAGCAGGACGGCGTCCTGGCCCAGCCGGCTCGGCTCCAGCCGGGGCCGCAGCGGGGAACGCTCGTACAGGGCCTGCTCCAACGGGCGCAGCAGCAGGTCGGCGCTGCGCCCGATGCCGCCGCCGAGGACGACCACGTCCGGGTCGAGCAGCGCGGCGACGACGGCGAGGACGTAGCCCAGGCGGTCCACCTCCTGCCGGACGGCCTCGACCGCGGCGGGCTCGCCGAGCCGGGCCCGGGTGAACACCTTCTCGGCGCTGAGCGGCCGCCGCATCCCGAGGTCGAGGGCGGTGCGCACCACGGCGTCGGCGGAGACGGTCTCCTCCAGGGTGGTGCCGGTGCCGGTGGTCGCAGTGGCAGTGGCAGTGGCGGAGGCGCAGCCCGGCAGTCGCAGCAGCCCGAGTTCCCCGGCCGCGCCGTGCGCCCCCGTCAGCAGTTCGCCGTCCTTGACCACGCCCAGGCCGAGTCCGGTGCCGACCAGCAGGTAGACGAAGAGCCGGCTGCCCGCGCCCGCGCCGTAGGTGTACTCGCCGACGGCGGCGAGGTTGGCGTCGTTGGCGACGGTGACGGTGGTGCCCAGGCCGTCGGCTATTCGGTCGAACAGGCCGGGGCGGCCCCAGCCGGGCAGGCTGGCGGCGAGCCTGACGCTGCGTCTGCGCTCGTCCCAGACCCCGGGCGTGCCGGCCACGGTGTGGGCGACGGCGGTGCCGGGCAGGCCCGCCTCGGCGAGGGCCTCGCGGGCGGCCGCGACGACGGCGTCGGCGACGGCGTTGGCCGAGCGGCCGCGGTTGGGCAGGTCGCGGCGGGCGACGACGCATCCGGACAGGTCGGCGACGGCGACCCGCAGCCGGGCCCGGCCGATGTCGAGCCCGAGGACGTGCCCGGCGGCCGGGTCGGTCTCGTACAGGACGGCGGTGCGGCCGCGCTCGGGGGCGAACCTGCCGGCCTCGCGGGCGAGTCCGGCGAGTTCGAGGGTGGCCAGTGCGGTGGAGACGGTCGGCTTGGACAGCCCGGTGTCGCGGGCTAGTTGGGCCCGGGAGAGCGGGCCGTGGCAGCGCAGCCGCTCCAGCAGGAGCCACTCGTTGTTGCTCCGGAGCCGCTGCCGGTTCCACGGCTGTTGTCCAGGCCCTGACAGTAGAGCGAGGGCGACGGGCTGCGGCGCCCCGTCCGTGGCCGTAGTCCGTCCTGCTGTGCTCATTCGGTCGATCGTAGGGCACCCGTCAGCCGACGAACGAGGACGGACGGTGAGAGTACGGACGGGCGGAGCGGAAGCGCGGACCGCCGGTGGCGGCGGAGAGTCCCGGCTCCCTGCTGCCACCGGCGGTCGGATCGCCCGGCGCGGCCGCGCCCCGCCGGGGGCGGCCCTCGCAGGGCCGGGGTCCGGTCCCACACGCCGGACCCCGGGCTCGACGGGTGCGGGTGGGTCAGTCGATGGTGTAGCCGGAGCCGAAGGCGGTGACGCTGAGCGGGCCGTCCAGGTTGTAGTTGCCGGTGGCGGCGATCCGGCGCAGGCACTCGACCCGGTCGACGGACTTCCTCCATTCGTCGGCGGTGGAGGAGTTGGCCGGGTTGGTGAGGTCGTCGACGCGGACGTCGAAGAAGGCGTTCAGCCAAGCGCTCTCGCCGGCGCCGGACGGCGAGCCGACCTTGGCGTTGGTGCGGCCGATGAGGGCGGGCAGGGCGTCGTACTCGCTGCCGTTGCCGTGCTGGATGGAGGCGTCGTACAGCTCGGCGCGGGCGAGGGCGGTGGTGAGGCCGAGCTGGTCGGCCTGGTTCATGGCGGGGGTGAAGTAGCGCTGGTCGACCTGGTCGTCCTGGACCTGCCGGAAGGTGGCGTCCTGGGCGGCCTGCTTCCAGGCGGCGACGTAGTCGCTCTCGGGCAGGCCGCTGGTGTCGCCGCTGCCGGCGGCGGCCAGGCGCTCCAGCTCGGGGATGAAGCGGGCGAGCGGGTTGTCGGGGGAGACGGCGGTGTAGGCGCGGACGACCTTGAGCGCGTCGCCGTCGTTGGTGGTGAAGCCGGCGCGGCCGGCGGTGACGCCGCGGCCGTCGTTGATGTTCTCGGCGTAGCCGTACTGGAGTTCGGTGGTGCTGTTCTCGAAGATGCTGATCAGCTGGTCGGCCCGGCGGTGCTGATCGGGGGTCAGGCCGCCTGCGGACGCCCGCTGCACGGCCGCGGCGGTCGCCCGGGCGGGGGCGGTGGACGCCGAGGCGGAGGTGGCGGCCCAGGCCGCACCGGCGACCAGGGCGGCTGCCGCGGTGGCGGCGGCGAGGCGTCGGGTTCGGGAAACTCGCATGGGTGTGCTCCGATCTCCGGGGGCGGTGCCGCCGGAGGCAGTGGGGGATGGCGCGCCGGTCGAACGGGGGCGCTGTGGGGGCAGGAGAGCGAGCTCGCGGCAGCAGAGTACGGTCTGCGGCCGACGGCGGTCTATAAGGTAAGGAAAGTTTCCTAATAAAATTGCTTGGGTCTCGGAGACGGTGCTCGGTCGTCGCCGAACGGGCCGCGCCGGTGATACCGTCCGAGCGTCTGGCGACCGTCCGCCCGGCCACCGCCGAGCCCGGCCCGCGAGCTCCCTGCACCACCGAATCGGGCGCCCCGCGTGCACGCACACGCCGCGTGCGCACCGCCCGCGCCGTACGCGCGCGTACCGCACACGCCTCCGCGCCCGGCCGCTCCCACCGAAACCCCGACCAGCACGGAGCACCGACCCATGAGCCTCCCGAGCACCACCCCGCCCACCGTCACCCCGATACGGCCGCCGCGCCTGGTGGCCACCGACCTCGACGGGACGATCGTGCGCGGCGACCGCACCGTCTCGGCCCGCACCGTCGCCGCGCTCGCCCGGGTCGAACGGGCCGGCGGGCTCGTCGTCCTGGTCACCGGCCGCCCGCCGCGCCTGATGGGCGAGATCGCGGCCGCCTTCGGCCACCGGGGCGTGGCGATCTGCTCCAACGGCGCCTTCGGCTACGACATGCGCACCCGCGCGGTGATCGCCGAGAACCCGATCCCGGTCGACGTGCTCGGCGAGAGCGCCCGGCGGCTGCGCGAGGCCGTGCCGGGGATCGGGCTGGCCGTCGAGTACGCCCAGGAGCTGGCCGGGGACGCGCACTACGAGGCGGGCGCCTGGGACGCCGACACCACCGTGCAACGCCTCGACGACGCACGGTTGTTCGGCCGCCCGGCGCCCAAGCTGATCGGCCGTCACCCGGAGCTGTCCGCGGACGAGCTGCTGGCGCTGGCCCGCCCGGTGCTCGGCGAGCTGGTGACGGTCTACCACGCGAACGGCGAGCGGCTGGTCGAGGCCGTCGCGAAGGGCGTCAGCAAGGCCTCCGCGCTCGGCGACCTGGCGCGGCGGCGAGGGATCACCCGCGAGCAGGCGGTCGCGTTCGGCGACATGCCCAACGACCTGCCGATGATGGCCTGGGCGGGCACCTCGTACGGCGTCGCCAACGCCCACCCGGAGGTGCTGGCCACGGTGGACCACGTCATCGGCAGCAACGACGAGGACGGGGTGGCCACCGTCCTGGAGGGCCTGTTCCCCGAGGGGTGAGCCGCGTGCGGAACGGGCGTTCCCGGGAACGCCCGTTCCCGGAAGGCCTTTTCCCGGAACGGACGCTCCCGGAACGGACGCTCCCGGTAGGGGCGCGGCCGAAACGGCGGCTCCGGGCGGAGTGCACTCCCGGAACCGCCGCTTCCCGCCCGTGCCGTCAGGGCGCGCTGGTGTGGGTCAGGGTCTCCCAGCCGATGAAGTGGTCGGCCCCGAACGGGCTGTGCGCGGCCACGTACCGCCCGGTCTGCGGCATCGCCACGCCCTCGCGCAGGTGGTACTCGTTGTACGCGAGTTGGACGGCCGGGCCGAGACCGGTCTTCGGCGAGCCGTCGCAGAGCCAGTTCGGTACTTTCGCGCCGTTCTCGTACGCGGTGTGGAACTCCAGGGCCTTGACCAGCCGTTCGCGCCCCTCGCCCCACAGGTCGAGGCCCTGGAGCCGGGCGGTCTCGGCGGTCTGGGCGGCGGCCTCCAGGCCCCAGCCGGTGTGCCCGAAGTCGCGGCAGGTCTCCTGCGACAGCCCGTCCACGAAGGTCGACTGGTCGGACCAGTACTTCACCAGCGCGGCCTTGCCCTCGATCCCGGCTTTGGGCGGCGGCACCGGCAGGGCGCCGTCGGAGGACAGGTAGACGTAGGCGGGCAGGCGCTTGCGCCACATGCCGGCGGCCTGGTCGAACAGGCCGCGGTCGTCGAGGAAGACCGCGATGCCCATCAGGGCGTCGGTCTCGATCAGCTCCCAGTTGCCGTTCTTGCGCGGGCTGCCGGGCGACAGCAGCGGCACGTAGACGGTGCGCAGCATGGCGGCGAAGCGGTCGATCGAGGCGGTCGGCCAGCCCGCCCCGGAGTGGCGGATCAACTCGGCGGCCCGGGACCAGTTGTTGCCCGACCAGCCGGTCTGCAGCGGTGCGTTGCTGTTGGTGTGCTCCTGGATCACGGCCGACCAGGCGTCCATGATCTCGATCGCCTTGTCGGCGTACCGCTGGTCGCGGGTGAGCACCCACTGCAGGGCGTGGGCGTAGGCGGCCATCGCGTCGTTGCGCTCGTCCGAACAGCCGTTGTCGGGGTGGGAGCGGGACCCGCACTCGACGGTGGCGCGCGGCCGGGGCCGCCAGTCCAGCGAGGCGTACGTGCTCGACCGGAGGTCGGCGAAGGCGGACGTCCAGGGTTCGGCCCCGGCCGCCAGCTTGCCCTTGAGGAAGGCGAGTTGCTGGTCGCCGACCAGCACGCCGGGGTGCCGGAAGGCGGCCCGGGCGCCGTGCGCGGCGGGTGCGGCGGCCCCGGCGGGTGTGGAGGTGAGCGGGAGCAGGGCGGCGAGTGCCGCCGCGGCGATCAGTGTCCTGGTGCGGCTACGGCCCATGGGGAGCTGGTCCTCTCGCGGGGGGAGGCGGTCGAGCGCTGATGCCATGTTAGGAAAGTTGCCTAACATGAGAAGTGAACCACCAACCCCCGCGTGCGCCAAGAGGACCGGCTCCGTTCACCGCCGCACCCGTAGGCGTGCGTTCCGCATTTATCGCCTGTTGATCGTCGGGGCGTAACGTCGGACTCATGAACGAGATAACGGCCGAGTGGCCGGGGGCGGCGCCCGAGGGGCGGATGACGGAGCAGGACACCGAGCGGTTCCGGGAGTTGCTGGCGCGCTTGGAGAACTCGCTGGCGGCGGACCGGACGGCGGACCGGGCGAGGCGCCGGGCGGCGGCCGGGTCCGATGCCTGACGGGCCGGAGCGGCGCCCGGTGGTGGTGCTGCCGCTCTGGCGGCGCGGTGAGTCGTACGGGCCGGCGGACCGGCCCGGGGTGCCGCGGGGGCGCTCCGGGCCGGTGGCGGTCGATCAGGTGACGGCGTCGCCGCTGCCGTCGCTGCCGCCTCTGCCGCCGGCGGCGCGGTGGAATCCGGACCGCTGACGGTACGGCACGTCAGCAGCTGCAGTCACAGCAGTCGCAGCCGTCACAACAGCTGCAACCGTCGCAGCCATCGCAACCGTTGCAGCAGTTGCAAGGATCACAGCAGTCGCCGCAGTCGCAGTCGTGCCGCTGGCACCAGCCCTCCCGGCGCTCCCGGCTGAACGGGTCGTTGTGGTCGCAGCAGAGCAACTGGCAGGTGCAGGCCATCAGCGCCCACACCGCGCAGCCGGCCAGCAGGTTGCGCGGTCGCGGCGGCTTGGCGCCGATCGGGGTGAAGCCGGGGCCCTGGGGCACCCACGGCGGGAGCGGGGTCTGGCCGGGATCCTGACCAGGGGTCTGCCCGGGCGGCGCCTGGCGCGGCGGCGCGTCGTGCGGGTGCTCCCCGGCGGTGGCGTGCGGGTGCCCGCCGGTCGTTGCGTGCGCGGATCCGTCGGGGGCGGACCCGCCGGCGACGGGTCCGGCGTTCCGGGTGCGGCAGGCGGCCGCGTGGGCGGCCGGGCCGAAGACCCGCTCGACGGCCCGCTCGGTCTCGTGCGCGAGCAGCAGGTGCACCAGGGCCCGGTCGGTCAGTTCGACCTCGCGCAGCGCGAGCCGGATGCCGTGGACGGCGTCGCGGCACAGGCGTTCGGCCTCGGTGAGGTCGGTGCCGGTGGCGGTCAGCGGGTTCCAGGCGCCGCCGGCGGCGTCGGCGGCCTGGTCCTCGGCGGCGTCGAGGAGGTGGGCGAGCCGGCCGAAGAGCCGGCCGGCCTCGGCGAGCGGGGCGGCGTTGCCGGGGCGCCCGGCGAGGACGGCGGTGTGCGCGAACGCGGCCGAGGTGGCGGTCTCGGTGGGCTCGGTGACCAGCAGGACGGAACCGCCGGGCGGCAGTGACCGCTCCAACTCGCCCTGTCGGGAGGCGGCTTCGAGCAGCACGCCGGTGTCGAAGCCGACCGCCGAGGCGCTGCCGGCACTCTTCCGGTCCCACCGCCGGGTGACCGCGCGGGCCCCGACGGCGACCGGGCGGCGGCCGAACAGGCCGTCACGGTCCTCGACGTGGTCGCGGATCTTGACCGAGGCGAGGGCGAGCGAGACGGCGGCGGCGAGTCGGGCGCCCTCGCCCCGGGCGACGGAGGCGGTGCGCATGCCGCGCAGCGGGCAGGGCCCGGCGGTGCGCCGCCAGGAGGCGTCCTCGCGGGCGGCCTGGGCCTCGACCAGGACCGAGATGATCAGGCCGTCGTAGTTGGTGGCGGTGCGGGCGAGTTGGCCGTGGTCGTCGCGCAGCGCGAGGCAGAGCCCGCACAGGTGCGCCAGCCACGATGCCTGAAGCCGTTCGGACAGCCGGTGCTTGCACGGTCTGATGATGCCGAACATGATTCCCCCTCGCCGGTGGGCCGCTGACCAGCCCTGATCCGCCGAACATCATATGATCACCGCCCCTCCCGGGCCGAGGGGCGGAGGAGCCGAGGCGTCGGAGGAGCCGAGGAGCCGAAGCCGAGGAGCGGAGGAGCCGAAGGGTCGGAGGAGCCGGAGGAACGGGAGAGGGTGCGAGGAGCACAGGGGCGCGCAGTCGAACGCAGCGCGCAGTCCCGGCCGAATCCACGCCGCCCGCCCTTCCCCACGCCCCGCCCGCAGCGTCCCGCGCCCCTGGGAGTGATCTCATATCCGGGATAGCATCGCGAATATGGGAATCGAGACGGCCGCCGACGAGCGGCTCGCCAACCGGCTCGCCGAATTGAGACTGGAACGGGGCTGGACGCTGGAGGAACTGGCCCGGCTGGCGGACGTCAGCCGCTCCACGCTGTCGCGCGTCGAACGGGCCGAAGTCAGCCCGACCGCCGCGCTGCTCGGGCGGCTCTGCGCCGTCTACGGGCGGACCATGTCCCGGCTGCTCGCCGAGGTCGAGTCGGCGCCGGCCCGGCTGGTGCGGGCCGCGGACCAGCGGATCTGGCGGGACGAGACCACCGGCTTCGTCCGCCGCTCCGTCTCCCCGCCGCACGGCTCGCTGCGCGCCGAGATCGTCGAGGGCCGGCTGCCCGCCGGCGCCGACATCGCCTACGACCGCCCCTGCGTGGCGGACCTGGAGCACCACCTCTGGGTGTTCGAGGGGGTGTTGGAGCTCACCGTCGACGGCGAGCGACACCTGCTCGGCCCCGGCGACTGCCTGCGCTACGTCTCCGGAACCAGCCGCTTCCGCGCCCCCGGCCCGGACGACGCCCGGTACGCCCTGGTGGTGGTGGAACCGTGAGGCGCCCGAAGACCCGGATAGCCGCCGCGCCCCGCGAGCGCTTCGACGCCGCCGGGCGCCGCGTCCTGCTGGTCTGCGTCGCCGGCGGCTTCACCACGCTGCTCGACCAGTCCGTCCTCAACACCTCCATCCCGGCCCTGCGCGAGAGCCTGCACGCCCAGCCCGCCCACCTCCAGTGGATCGTCGCCGGCTACTCGCTCGCCTTCGGCCTGGCGCTGATCCCCGGCGGGCGGCTGGGCGACGTCAGGGGCCGCAAGTGGCTCTTCGTCACCGGCCTCGCCCTGTTCACCCTGGTCAGCCTGGTCTCGGCGACCGCCACCGCACCCGAGGTGCTGATCGCGGCCCGGCTGCTCCAGGGCGTGGGCGCCGGGCTCGTCAACTCGCAGATGATCGGCACCCTCCAGGACGTGTTCGACGGCCAGCTGCGGGCCCGCGCCCTCGGCATGTACGCCGTCACGGGCGGCCTGGCCTTCGCGCTCGGCCCGCCGATCGGCGGCGCGGTCCTGGCGGCGGCCGGCCCCGAGCACGGCTGGCGGCTGACCTTCCTGCTCAACGTGCCGTTCGGACTGGCCACCGTCGCGCTGGCGGTGCGTCACCTGCCCAGGCCGCGCCCGAGTGCCCGGCACGCCGACCTCGACCTGGTCGGCCTGCTGCTGGTCGCCGCGCTCACCCTCGCCCTGATGCTGCCGTTCGTCCAACCGCCCGGCTGGACCGGCTGGTTGGCCTTCGTCGCCGTCGCCGTCCTGCTGCTCGGCGCGCTCGCCTGGTGGCAGCGCCGCTACGCCCGCTCCGGCGGCCACCCGCTGATCCACCCGGCACTCACCCGCTCTGCGCCGTACGCGCTCGGCACCGTGACCGCGATGGCCCAGTTCGGCTCCTCGCTCGCCGCCGGACTGGTGCTCACCATGTTCCTCCAGGACGGCCTCGGGCTCTCCCCGATGGGCGCGGCACTCGTTGCGCTGCCCTCGGCGGTGGCCATGGGCGTCGCCTCCGCGCTGGCCTGGCGGGTGGTGCAGCGCTTCGGGCGGCGCACCGTCACCGCGGGCATGACCGGCTCCGCCCTGGTCATGCTGGCGAGCGGACTGGTCGCGCACTGGGCGCCCGCCGCCGTCCTGCCCTGGCTGCTGGCGCTGCTGCAACTGTTCGGCGGCGCCTCGATCGGCGTGATGGGCGCCACCAACCAGGCGTACGTGCTGCGCCACGCGCCCGCCGAGGCGGCCGGGGTGAGCGGGGCCATCCTGCAGATGGCGCAGCGGATCGCGGCGGCGGTCGCGGTCTCGGCGCTGTCCGGCGTCTACCTGCGGCAGACCGCCGGGGGCGGCGACCACCGCTCCGCCTACCTGGCCACCAGCGTGGTGTGCGCGGCGGTCGCCGCCCTCGCCGTCCTGGCCTCGGTGTTCGCCGGCCGGCGGGCGGCCCGGGAGGCGGCCGGCGAGCCCGTCGCGGTGAGCCGTGGGCGAACAGCGGTCCGCTGAGTTCTGTCCGGCGCAGGCCCGCAGTTACGGTGGCGGGCATGACCGAGAACCGGATCGTGGACCTGCCCGAGGTGGCGCTCGCCTACCGTGAGAGCGGCCCGCCGGACGGCCCGGCGCTGGTGCTGCTGCACGCCCTCGGGGAGCGCGCCACGGACTGGGACGTCGTCCTGCCCGCCCTCGCCCCCGGGCACCGCGTGTACGCGCTCGACCTGCGCGGCCACGGCGACAGCGGCCGCACCGCCCGGTACGGCCTGGAGGAGATGCGCGACGACGTGCTCGCCTTCCTCGACGCGCTCGGCCTGGTGCGGGTCGACCTGGTCGGCCACTCGATGGGCGGCGTGGTCGGCTACCTGGTCGCCCAGGCCCGGCCGGAGCGGATCGGCCGGCTGGTCCTGGAGGACATCCCGGCACCGCACCCGCGCCCGGTCGGTGTGGTGCCGGACGCGCCGGACGAGCCGGTGCACTTCGACTGGGCCGTGGTGAAGGCCGTCAAGACACAGGTCGACACCCCCGACCCGGCCTGGCTGGCGGGGATGGCCGGGATCACCGCCCGCACCCTGGTGGTCGCGGGCGGCTCGGCGAGCCACGTCCCGCAGGAGCGGCTCGCCGAGCTCGCCCGGCTGATCCCGGACTGCCGGATGGTCACCATCGAGGCCGGGCACCTCGTGCACAGTGCCCGGCCCGACGAGTTCGTCGCCGCGGTGGCGCCGTTCCTGTCCGCCTGACGCGGACGTCCTGACGCGGACGTCCTGACGCGGACGTCCTGACGCGGACGTTCTGACGTGGACGTCCTGACGCGGACGCCTCGGGGCGGACGCGCCGGTCAGACGCCGAACTCGGCCGGCAGGCGGCCGGCGCGCACCGCCGCGACCAGGTCGGCGTGGTCTGCCTCGGTCCGGTCCGCGTACGCGACGGCGAAGGCGGCGACCGCCTCGTCCAGCGCCTCGCTCCTGCCGCAGTAGCCGGCCAGCAGGCCGGGGTCGGCGGTGTGCGCGTGCGCCCGGGCCAGCAGGGCGCCGGTGATCCGGGCGTAGTCGTCCAGTTGGCCCGGCAGCAGCGCGGCCGGGTCGACGCTGCCCTTGCGGTTGCGGAACTGCCGGACCTGGTAGGGGAGTCCGTCCACCGTCGTCCAGCCCAGCAGGGTGTCGCTGACCACCTGCATGTGCTTCTGCCCGAGCACCACCCGGCGGCCCTCGTGGCCGTCCTGACCGGCCACCGGGTGGCCCGCGCGCTCCAGGTACGGCAGCAGCACGGACGGGCGGGCCTCCTTCACCTGGAGCACCAGCGGCTGGTCCCGGTGGTCGGTGAGCAGCACCACGTACGAGCGGGTGCCGACGCTGCCGGTACCCACCACCCGGAACGCCACGTCCTGCACCCGGTAGCGGGACAGCAGGGTGCGCACCTCGGCGGGCACCGTCGCCACGTACGGGCCGAGCGACTGCGCGACGGCCCGCGCGGTCGCGTCGGTCACCTCGGTGAGCACCGGCGGAGCGGCCGTGAACCGCCGACCGCCGTCCGCCGTACGGGTGGTGCTGCGGGCGGCGAATCTGGCGCTGGTGTTGCCCAGCGCCTTCGCGCCGACCTTGCGCAGCACCTCGGCCAGGTCGTGCGCCTCGGTGAAGGAGACCAACTGCTCGTCCGCGACGGCGTTCCAGGCGTCCAGCGCGGGCAGCTTGGCGAGCGTGCGCATCGTGCGGCGGTAGGAGCCGGCCGCGTGCTGGGCGGCCTCCCGGGCGGTGGTCTCGTCGGCCCCGGTCTCGCGGCCGGCCAGCACCAGGCTCGCGGCCAGCCGCTTGAGGTCCCACTCCCACGGGCCGGGCACGGTCTCGTCGAAGTCGTTGATGTCCATCACCAGTTGCCCGCGGGCGTCCCCGTACAGCCCGAAGTTGGCGGCGTGCGCGTCCCCGCACAGCTGGGCGCCGACCCCGGTGGCCGGGGTGCCCGCCAGGTCGGCGGCCATCAGCCCGGCCGAACCGCGCAGGAACGCGAACGGCGTGGCGGCCATCCGCCCCACCCGGATCGGCACCAACGCGGCGATCCGGCCCGCGTTGGACGCCTCGATCGCCTCGACGGCCGTCGGCCGCCCGGGCCCGGGGGAGAACTCCGCGTGCCGCTCCCGGGGAATCCGCCCGCGCAGCGCCTTCCCCCGCTCCCGCGAACGCCCGCCCCGCCCCGACGCGAACCCGGCCACCGCGAACGCCCGCCGCCCCTGCGGCGCGGCTCCGTCCACGTCGGCCACGGCCCCGTCCGCCACCTCGGTCACCTCGGTCACCTGCGTCACCGTTCCCCACCCGTCCCTTCCGGCTCCCACCCGCCCGCGACCTGCGCGAACGGTTCTGCAGGGGGAGTGACGTCCGACGCCTGACGACGGTTCCTGAGCCCGGCGGACGCGAGGCGGCAGCCGCCCGTATCCTCGGGGCACGGCCCGCCGTCGAAGGCCGGGCGCGGAGTCGGTCGGGACCGGGGGGACAGCGGTGAGCGACGGGGGGAGAGCCCGGCGGGGCAGGCCCACGGTGAACGACGTGGCGGCGCTGGCGGGTGTGTCGATGGCGACGGTGTCGCGCGTGCTGGCGGGCGACTACCCGGTGGCCGGGGCCACCCGGGAGCGGGTGCTGCGCGCGGTGCGGGACCTCGACTACGTCGTCAACGCGCAGGCGCGGGCGCTGGCCGGCCGGCGGTCCCGGACGGTGGCGATCCTGCTGGGCAACCTCGCGGCGCCCTTCCACAACCGGGTCGCGCACGGTGTGGAGCGGCAGGCGGTGGACGAGGGCTGCCTCTGCCTGGTGGCGGCGACCGACGACGACCCCGACCGCGAACTGACGCTGGTCGAGGAGATGCGGGCGCGCGACGTGGAGGCCGTCGTGCTGGTGGGCGGGGTGGAGGACAGCCCGGGGTACCGCTCCCGGATCGCCCGGCTGGCGGGCATCCTGGACGCGGCCGGCTCCCGGCTGGTGCTCTGCGGCCGGCCGGCTCCGGGGGATCAACTGCCGCTGACGGCCGTGCACTACGACAACGCGGGCGGCGCGCGGGCGGCCGTCGACCACCTGCTGACGCTGGGCCACCGGCGGATCCTCTTCCTCGGCGGACCGGCCGTGACCACCACCACCCGGGAGCGCCTCGCCGGGTACCAGGCCGCGCTGGCGGCCCAAGGCCTGCGCCACCCGGCCGAATTGACGGTGGAGGGGTGCCATACCCGGGACGGCGCGCGGGCCTGGCTGCGCCGCCGTCTGGCCCAGGGCCCGCCGGACTTCTCGGCGGTCTTCGCGCACGACGACGACGTGGCGGCCGTCGTGCTGACGGTCCTGCGGGAGCACGGGATCTCCGTGCCCGAACAGGTCTCGGTGATCGGCTTCAATGACCTGCCCGGGGCCGAGGATCTCAGGCCCGGCCTGACCACCGTGCGCATCCCGCACCTCGACCTCGGCCGCACGGCGCTGCGCCTCGCGCTGCACCGCCCCGGCCCCGAGCCGCAGCGGGCCGTCCTCGCCACCGAGCTGGTGCCCCGCGGGTCGACGGGGCCGGTCGGGTAGCCGGCCCTCCGGTAGCAGGCTCTCCGGTCGCGGGCCGTGCCGGAAGCGTTGTCCTCGCGATAGAAAGCGCTTACTCTCCCGTCAGACAAGGGAGTTCGCGAGGAAGGACGGCCCGATGGACAGCTCGTGGACGAAGACCGGTGACCCGGCGTCGATACCGCTCCTGAGCAGGCGCGGACTGCTCAGGACCAGCGCCGCCGCCACCGCCGCGGCGGCCGCGTGGTGGCTCGGAGGGCCCACCGAGGCCCGGGCCGCCGACAACTACGACGCGATGCGCGCGGCCTGGTCCGAGCAGCTGACCGGCACCGGGTACGACCCGGCCGCGCCGCCGTTCGCCCGCGCGCTCACCGCGCTGGGCGACCAGGCACGGCGCCACCAGGCCGCGTTGAGCCCGCAGGCCGGGTCGCTCTGGCCCGATCTGCCGGTCGGCTCGGCCTCCGCCGCCGTCACGTCGACGGTCGGGCGGCTGCGGCTCATGGCCCTGGCCCTCACCCGGCCGGCCACCGGCTCGACGGGCGACCCAGGCCTCGGCGCCGCCGTCGCGACCGGCCTGGACTGGGTGCTCCAGCGCGCCTACACCGCCACCACCACGTCGTACGGGAACTGGTGGGACTGGCAGATCGGCGCCCCCCAGGCCCTGCTGGACGTGTGCGTGCTGCTCGGCGACCTCCTGACGGCCGAACGGGCGGCCGCGTGCGGTGCGGCCGTGGACCACTTCGTCCCGTCCTCGGTGGTCGACAAGTACACCGGCACCAGCACCGGGGCCAACCGGGTGGACCTGTGCCGGGTGCTCGCGCTGCGCGGTGTCATCGGCCGCTCGGCGGCCCCGGTCGCCGCCGCGCAGCGGGGGCTGTCACCGGTGTTCCGCTACGTGACCACCGGCGACGGGATCTACGCCGACGGCAGCTTCGTCCAGCACACCTGGGTGCCGTACACCGGCAGCTACGGCGAGGTGCTGCTCGGCAGCCTGAGCCGGCTGCTGCGCCTGCTCGCCGGTACGCCCTGGGCCGTCACCGACCCCGCGCTGCGCAACGTCTTCACCGCCGTGGACCGGGGGTTCCTGCCGTTCCTGTTCAACGGCCTGGTGATGGACGGGGTTTCGGGCCGTGCCGTCAGCCGCGGCGTGCAGGCCGGCGACGCGCGGCGGGCCCGCCTGGACGACCACGTGCGCGGCCACGCCCTGCTCGGGGACGTCCTGCGGCTGGCCGACTCCGGGTCGGTGCCGACGGCCCAGGCGGAGGCCTGGCGCGCCGCCGTGAAGGGCTCCCTCCAGCGCGACCAGGTGCTCCCCTACCTGTCCAACGTCCTCGCCGACATCCCCGAACTCGCCCGCGCACAGGCCCTCCTGGCGGACTCCGGCACCCGGGCGGCGGACGAGGGCACGGGCAGCCGGGTGTTCACCATGGACCGGGCCGTCCACCGCCGGCCCGGCTGGAGCGCGCAGCTCAGCCTGTCCTCGTCCCGGACCGCCTTCTACGAGTGCGGGAACGGCGAGAACCTGCGGGCCTGGCACAGCGGCAGCGGAATGCTCTACTGGTACGGCGGCGAGCAGGGCGACGAACAGTACAGCGACTCCTTCTGGCCCACCGCCGACCCCTACCGGCTGCCCGGCACCACCGTGTCGACGCGCCCGCTGGCCGACGGCGCCGGGGGCGACTGGGGCCAGGCCCGCCCGGCGACCGCCTGGGCGGGCGGGGCGAGCGACGGCGACCGGTCGGTGGTCGGCCAGGACGTCCGGGGCCTCGGATCCACCCTGGTCGGGCGCAAGTCCTGGTTCTGCCTGGACGATTCGATCGTCTGCCTCGGCGCGGGCATCGGCTGCACCGACGGCGTCGCCGTCCGCACGACCGTCGACCACCGCAACCTCGGGGCCCGCGAGGACCGGGAGTTCGTGCTGGATGGCGTCCGCCAGCCCGCCGACCCCGGCTGGAGTCGGCGGGCCGACGGCGTCCGCTGGGCGGCGCTCGCCGGGTCGGGCGCCTGGGTGTTCCCCGACGGCGCCACCCTCGACCTCGCCCGCGAACGGCGGACCGGGGCGTGGGCCGACATCAACCGGGGCGGGGCGCCCGACCCGATCACCCGGACCTACCTGTCGATCGGCCTCGACCACGGCACCGACCCCGTCGACGGGACGTACCACTACGTGCTGATGCCCGGGGCCGGCCCGGACCAGGCGGCGGCCCGCGCGGCGGCCCCGACGGCCACCGTGCTCGCCAACACGGCCGACGCCCAGGCGATCAGCGCGCCCGGACTCGGACTCACCCTCGCCAACTTCTTCGCCCCCGGCACCGTCGGCCCGCTGACCGTCTCCGCCCCCTGCTCCGTCCTGCTCCGCGAGAACGGCGGCGACCTCTCCGTCACCGTCGCCGACCCCACCCGGAAGGCGGCCACCGTCCAGCTGACGATGGCGCTGGACGGCTACCGGCTCGCGAGCGGCGGCACCGGCATCACGGTGCTCTCGGACTCCGGGCCGCTGGTGCTGCGCTGCGCGGTGGCGGGCACCGGGGGAGCGAGCCTGTCGGCGGTCTTCCGGCGGAGCGCCGCCTGACGGAGCCGGCCGCCGAGGTCAGCGCACCGGGACGGGCCTTACTGGCCGACCCGCCCGTCGAGGCACTCGCGCAACAGGTCGGCGTGCCCGCAGTGACGGGCGTACTCGTCGATCCTGTGCACCAGCAGCTCTCGCACCGCTATGCCGCTCTTCCCCAGCCGCGTGCCCAGGTCCGGGTGCGCGGCCAGGGCGGCGTCGGTCGCGGCCTGTTCGCGGGCCAGGTCGGCGAACGCCGCGTCGACCTCGGCCTGCTCGGCGACGGCTCCGTCGAAGTCCGCGTCCCGCTTGCCGTAGAGCTTCGGCAGCGGATCACCGTCGCTGATCCAGCCCCGCCAGTCCCGTTCCACTGCGGCGAGGTGCCGGACGAGGCCGAGCAGCGACATCGTCGACGGCGGGACGGACCGGCGGGCCAGCTGCTCCGGGTCCAGGCCCTCGCACTTCATCAGCAGGGTGTGGCGGTAGTTCGTCAGGAAGTCGTTCAGGGTGGGAAGTTCGCCGTCCGGGCAGACTCCCTCGCTGTTGCGGGGGTCGTCGTTCGGGTCGGCCCACATGTCGGGGTAGACGGTCGCCTGGGTCCATCGTTCGGGTTGGTCGCTCATGAGGGCCATGCTCGTTCGTACGGCCCCGAGCCGCCAGTGGGTTTTGCCGCGATGGGCGACGGTGCCTCAGGGCGTCGGCGTGGGAGCGGCGGCCGGAGGAAGGGGGCTGGGGAGGGCGCTCGCGCGGGCCGCGGGGTCGGTGACGACGCCGGTGCAGCTGTCGCCCTCCTTCTGGTGGCCGCACACCTGCAAGGTGGTGTCGCCGGGGCTCGCGTCGACCATCACGGAGTAGTTGTCGTAGCCCCAGTGGATCAGGGCGGTCTCCTGCCAGCCGTGGTTGGTGGTGATGGTGGCGCTGTCCCCGGGGGAGCCGTCGGTGATCCCCGACCAGGCGGCCCGGCAGCGCGGGCTGTAGTGGACGTAGAGGACGACCTTGCCCACGTTGCCGGTCAGCAGGGTGCGCTGGTCGACGTCACACCGCATGTCCTGGGGGTCCTTGCCCGCGCAGCCGACGCCCTCGCAGAGCGGCGCCGGCCCGGCGGTCGCCGCTGCCGTCGCCGCCGCCGTCTTCGGCGGGAGCGTCGCCGCCGATGCCGTGCCGTTGCCGCCGTGCGGGCCGCGCAGGTACAGGGCCGCGAACAGGATGAGCACGGCGGCCACGGCGGCTCCCACGCCTGCCGCCGGCCGCCGCCACGGGGCGGGCCGCGGCGAGGCGGGGGCGGCGTCGGGGGCTTCGGCCGGCGCTGCGGGCGCGGGCGCCGGGGAGAGCGCCTCGTCCGTGTCGTGCGCGGCCTCGGAGGAGAGCACCTCGTCCGCGTCGCGCGCGGCCTCGGCCTTCCGCAGCAGGGAGGTGAGCAGATCGGCGTCGCACTCGACCGTGGCGATCAGGCCGGCTAGGGCCTGCGGGGTGATCAGGCGCTTCCCGTTCAACCAGCGTTCCCAGGAGGCCTTGCTGAGGTAGGTCCTCTTCCCGAGTTCGGCCAGTGAGATCCGGTGCGCGTCCTTGACCGCGCGCAGTTCCTCGGCCAGACGTCGAGCGGGTTCTGAAAGATCGTCAGGGAGCGGCTTCCAGGACTGACTCATCGCGGGTACCTCGGGCGGGTCGGCGGAGGATGCAAACTGATCCACTTTCGGATGATCAGTTTAATCGGTCGGCTTCCCTCGGCCACCGCCCGCAGCCCGGGGCGCCTTCGCGCACCCGGCACCGATCGCCTACCATCGCGGTCGGCCGCGTCGAGCGACGGGCGGGGCGACGGGCAAGGGCGATCCGAGAGGCGCGGAGCATGGGCGACGAGCGCGGCTACCTGCTGGACAACCGGCAGCGGGAGGCGGGTCGACGGTTCGAGGGCATCGCCGAGCTGTTCGACCCGTGGACGCTGGAGCACCTGGACCGGCTGGGCCCGGCCGACGGGCACCGCTGCTGGGAGGTGGGTGCGGGCGGCCCGGGCATCCCGCTGGCACTGGCCGAGCGGGTCGGGCCGGCGGGCCGCGTCCTGGCCAGCGACCTCGACACCAGCTGGCTGACCGGACTGCCCGCCGACCGCGTCGAGGTCCTGCGGCACGACGTCACCCGCGACCCGCTGCCCGACGAGCTGTTCGACCTGGTGCACGTCCGCCTGGTGCTGGTGCACCTGCCCGACCGGGCCGAGGTGCTACGGCGGCTGGCGTCGGCGGTACGGCCCGGAGGCTGGCTGGTGGTCGAGGACGCGGACCCGGCCCTGCAACCGCTCGCCTGCCCGGACGAGCACGGGCCGGACCAGGAGCTGGCGAACCGGGTGCGCCGGGCGTTCCGGGCCCGGCTCGCCGAGCGCGGCGCCGACCTCGCCTTCGGCCGCACCCTGCCCCGGCTGCTGCGCGAGGCGGGCCTGACGGACGTCGCCGCCGAGGCGTACTTCCCCGTCACCTCCCCGGCCTGTCGGGAGCTGGAGGCGGCGACGGTCCGTCAGCTCCGCGACCAGCTGGTCGGCCCCGACCTCCCCGCCGCCGACCTGGACCGGCACCTGGCCAACCTCCGCGACACCGAGCTGGACGTGACCACCGCCCCGCTGATCACCTGCTGGGGCCGGCGCCGGTAGGTGGCCACCGCAGGACGCTCAGTCCCCGGCTGGCTGGCCGGCCGGCCGGGTCGAGGCGACGGCGTAGCCGGTGAGCAGGGTGGTCACGATGTCGGTGAGGCGGAGTTTCAGAACTCGGAGCTGGGGGCGTCCGTGACGGGGCCGAGGTCGGGTCGGTCGCGCAGGTCGAGGGCTTCGCCGTGGCGGGTGAGTTCGAGGAGGATGAGGGTGTTGGTGCCCGGGTGCCAGAGCGGGGCGGGGGCGTAGAGGGTGCGCTGCGGGCCCTCGTCGGTGTAGCGGCCGAGGAGGAAGCCGTTGAGCCAGAGCAGGCCGCGGCCCCAGCCGGGGAGGGCGAGGAAGGCGTCGGCGGGGGTGTCGAGGTCGGTCTCGAAGCGGTGGAAGGCCGGGTCGCCGTCGGTGGCGGCGGTGGCCGGGTCGAAGGCCAGGCCGCTCAGGTCGGTGAGGGGGAGCGGGCGGATCTCCCAGTCGTGGAGGCGCTGGCGTTCGTGCGAGACGCCCCGCCGGATGCCCTTGCGGTCGTCGAGCTGGGGGCCGTAGTTGGTGCGGCCGAGCGCCTCGACCAGGATGTCCAGGGTGGTGCCGGCCGGCGCGGTGGCCAGCGGGAGGGTGGCGCCGGGGTCGTTGCGGTCGAGGGTGCCGAGGGGGCGGCCGTCGGCGAAGACCTGGGCGCGGTCGCCGAGGCCGTCGATGCGCAGCGGCAGGGTGGGGCGGGGGCCGGGGACGCGGGTGCGGTAGTGGATGAGGCCGAGGGACTGGCCGAGGTTCTCCATGGGTTCCGGGACGGGCCGGTGGTGCGGGGTGGCCAGCGCGTCCAGGGAGTCGAACAGGCGGGCCCGGCCGGTCCTGCGGTCGATGCGACGCGGGGCCAGGCGGGGCGGCTCGGCAGGGAGTTCGCCGTCGGGCAGGGGGAGGTACCGGCCGATGACGTCGCGCAGGGCGTGGAACTTGGCGGTGAGTTCGCCGGCCTCGCCGATGGGGGCGTCGTAGTCGTAGCTGGTGGTGGTGGGCTCGTAGCCCGGGGTGTCGGGGCTGGTGCCGGTGTGGTTGGCGCCGGACCAGAGGCCGAAGTTGGTGCCGCCGTGGGCCATGTAGAGGTTGACGGAGGCGCCGGTGGCGAGGAGTGCGTCCAGGGAGCGGGCGGATTCCTGCGGGTCGCGGACGTGGTGGGGCCCGCCGACGCGGTCGAACCAGCCGATCCAGAACTCCATGGCGGCCAGCGGCCCCTTGGGCTGCTGGCGGCGCAGCACCTCGAAGCGCTCGGGGGCGCGGGAGCCGAAGGTCGCGGTGGCGAGCAGGCCGGGGATCGCGCCGCCCTGCTGCATGAAGTCCTCGGCGCCGTCGGCGGTGAACAGCAGGCAGTCCACGCCGCGCGCGAGGAGGCCGTCGCGCAGGTGGGCGAGGTAGCCGGCGTCGGTGCCGTAGCTGCCGTACTCGTTCTCGACCTGGACGGCCACGACGGGGCCGCCGCGGCTCGCCAGCAGCGGCAGCAGCTCGGGCACGAGGGCGTCGAACCAGCCGTCCACGGCGGCCAGGAAGGCGGGGTCGGCGCAGCGCAGGCGCAGGCCGTCGACGGCGAGGAGGCGGGCGGGCAGGCCGCCGAACTCCCATTCGGCGCAGATGTACGGGCCGGGCCGCAGGATGACGTCCAGTCCGTGCTGCTGGGCCAGCCGAACGAACCGGGCCACGTCCCGCCAGCCGGTGAAGTCGGTCTCACCGGTGGGCAGTTCGTGGAAGTTCCAGGGGATGTAGGTGTCCACGGTGTTGACGCCGAGGGCGCGCAGGCGGCGCAGTCGGTCGTCCCAGAGCTCGGGGTGGACGCGGAAGTAGTGCAGGGCGCCGGCGACGATCCGGTGCGGGGCCCCGTTGCGGCGGAATCCGGAGTCGTCGTAGTCGAGTTCGATCGTTTCGATCATCGCGTGACCAGCTTTCGAGGGTGTGGCACGGGCTGCCAGGGTAGGCCAACGGCTACCGGTGTGGCGCGGTGGCCACGTGGGTGCGGTGGCGGTCGGCCACGGTGGCGAGGGTCTGCGCGCCGGGGGTGGCCCAGATCCGCTCGTTGAAGATCTCGACCTCGATCCAGCCGGTGTAGCCCGCCGCCGTGACCTGGTCGGTGAGGGAGCGGAAGTCGATGTGGCCGTCGCCGACGTGGCCGCGCCCGAGCAGGACGTCGGCGGGCAGCGGCAGCGTCCAGTCGCACACCTGGTAGGCGGCGATGCGGCCGTCCCGGCCCGCCCGGGTGAGTTGCTCGGGCAGCGCCGGATCCCACCAGACGTGGTAGCTGTCGACGACCACGCCGACCTGGGCGGCGGGGTGCGGCGCGGCGAGGTCGAGCGCCTGGCCGAGGGTGGAGACCACGGCGCGGTCGGCGCAGAACATCGGATGCAGCGGTTCGATGGCCAGTCGTACGCCGAACTGTCCGGCGTACGGGGCGAGTTCGGCGAGCAGGTCGGCGACCCGGGCGCGCGCGCCGGGCAGGTCGCGGCTGCCCTCGGGCAGGCCTCCGACGACCAGCACCAGGGTGTCGGTGCCGAGTTCGGCGGCCTCCTCGACGGCCCGCCGGTTGTCGTCGAGCGCGGCGCGGCGGCCTTCGGGCCCGGCGGCGGTGAGGAAGCCGCCCCGGCAGAGGCTGCTGACGGTCAGGCCGCTGTCGCGGACCAGCCGGGCGGCGCGGGCCGTTCCGGTCTCGGCGACCTTGTCCCGCCACAGGCCGATCGCCGGGATGCCCGCCTGCGCGCAGCCCCGGACGGCCTCGGGCAGGGACCAGTGCTTGGTGGTGATCTGGTTGAGCGAGAGCCGTTCCAGGCCGGGGGCGGCGGCGCCCCGTTCGGCGGGGTGAGGTGCGGTCATGCCGACCACCCGGCCAGGGCGAGGTAGCGGCGCATCCGGTCGGCCGCGAGGTCGGGGTCGGGGAGCACCCCGGCGGCGTCGGCGAGCCGGAGCAGTTCGACGAGGTGCGGTACGGACCGGCCGCTCTGGGCGCCGGCCACCATGGTGAAGTGCTCCTGGTGGCCGGCCAGGTAGGCGAGGAAGACCACGCCGGTCTTGTACTGGAAGGTCGGCGCCGCGAAGAGGTGCCGGGCCAGCGGCAGCGTCGGGCCGAGCAGCGCGTCGTAGCGGGCGGTGTCGCCGGCGTCCAGGGCGTGCAGGGCTGCCGCGGCGTGGCCGGCGATCGGGTCGAAGACGCCGAGCAGGGCGTCGCTGTGGCCGAGTTCGTCGCCCTTGATCAGTTCGGGGTAGTGGAAGTCGTCGCCGGTGTAGAGCCGCACCCCGGCGGGCAGGGCGCGGCGCAGCGCGACCTCCCGGTCGGCGTCCAGCAGCGACACCTTGATGCCGTCGATCCGACCGGGGTGTTCGCGGATGAGGGTGAGGACGGTGTCGGTGGCTGCGTCGAGGTCGGCGGAGCCCCAGTAGCCGGCCAGTGCCGGGTCGAAGGCGGCGCCGAGCCAGTGCAGGATCACCGGCCGGGCGGACTGCCGGATCAGCCCGTCGTAGACGCGGAGGAAGTCCTCCGGGCCGCGGGCGCGGGAGTTGAGGGCCCGGCTGGCCATCAGGACGGGCTGCGCGCCGGCCGCCTCGACCACGGCGAGCTGCGCCTCGTAGGCGTCTGCGACTTCGCTCAGGGCGGCGGCCGTGATGTCGCTCAAGGAGCGTGCCGGGTCGGTGAGTTGGTCGGTGCCGACGCCGCAGGCGAGTCGGCCGCCGACGGCGCGGGCCGCCGCGCCGGAGCGGGTGATGAGTTCGCGGGTGGCGGCCCAGTCCAGGCCCATGCCGCGCTGGGCGGTGTCCATGGCGTCGGCGACGCCGAGGCCGAGCGACCAGAGGTGGTGGCGGAAGGCGAGGGTGGCGTCCCAGTCCAGGGCGGCCGGGGCGCCGGCGGCGTTGGCGCCGAGCGGGTCGGCGACGACGTGGGCGGCCGCGAAGGCCGTGCGGGAGGCGGGCGGGTGCGCGGGCAGGTCGAGCGGTGCTGGCTCGCGCAGCCGCAGCCGGCCGTGTCCGGGCAGGTCGAGTTCGGCCATCAGAGCACCAGCTCGGGGACGTCGAGCCGGCGGCCCTCGCGCGCCGAGCGCAGGCCGAGTTCGGCGAGCTGGACGCCCTTGGCGCCTTCCAGGAGGTCCCACGGGTAGGCGGAGCCGGTCGCCACGTGGCGCAGGAACAGCTCCCACTGCACCTTGAAGCCGTTGTCGTACTCCTCGTTGGCGGGCACCGGCTGCCACTGGGCGCGGAAGGGGTCGGTGGCCGGGAGGTCCGGGTTCCAGACCGGCCGGGGGGTGGTGGCCCGGTGCTGGATGCGGCACTCGCGCAGCCCGGCGACGGCGCTGCCCTCGGTGCCGTCGACCTGGAACTCGACCAGTTCGTCCCGGTCGACCCGCACCGCCCAGGAGGAGTTGATCTGCGCGACGACGCCGTCGGCCAGCTCGAAGACGCCGTACGCGGCGTCGTCGGCGGTGGCGGGGTAGGCCCGGCCCTGCTCGTCGACGCGACGGGGGATGTGGGTGGAGGCGTGCGCGTACACCGTGCGGACGGGCCCGAAGAGGTTGTCCAGCACGTAGCGCCAGTGCGGGAACATGTCGAGGATCACGCCGCCGCCGTCCTCGGCGCGGTAGTTCCAGGACGGGCGCTGGGCGCTCTGCCAGTCACCCTCGAAGACCCAGTAGCCGAACTCGCCGCGCACGGACAGGATCCGGCCGAAGAACCCGCCGTCGATCAGCCGCTTGAGCTTGCGCAGCCCGGGCAGGAACAGCTTGTCCTGGACGACGCCGTTGCGGACGCCGGCCGCCCGGGCGAGGCGGGCCAGTTCCAGGGCGGCGTCGAGGGATTCGGCGGTGGGCTTCTCGGTGTAGACGTGCTTGCCGGCGGCGATCGCGGCGCGCAGGGTGGCCTCCCGGGCGGGGGTCACCTGGGCGTCGAAGTACACCTCGGTGAGCGGGTGGGCGAGCGCCTCGTCGAGCGAGGTGGTCCAGTGCTCCAGGCCGTGGCGTTCGGCCAGGGCGCGCAGCTTGGCCTCGTTGCGGCCGAGCAGGATCGGTTCGGGCCAGAGCACCCGGCCGTCGTAGAGGTCGAGGCCGCCCTGCTCGCGGATGGCGAGGATCGAGCGGACGAGGTGTTGGCGGTGGCCCATGCGGCCGGTGACGCCGTTCAGGACGACGCCGATCACCTTGCGGTCCACGGGTGTTCTCCTTGCAGCTGGTGGTGTTGGTGCTGGCGGGGGCGCGGTCAGGCCGTGCAACTGGTGATGGGGAGGGGGCGCGGTCAGGCCGTGCGGTGGATGCCTTCGGGGTGGACGGCGTGGGCGAACGGCAGGCCCCGCGCGTAGCGGGCGAGCTCGTCGGCCGCGGCGGCGGCCATCCGGTGCAGCTCGCCGCCGAGCGAGCCGGCCACGTGCGGGGTGAGCAGGACGTTCGGCAGTTCGTACAGCGGTGAGTCGGCGGGCAGGACCTCGGGGACGGTGACGTCGAGGACGGCGTCCAGGCGGCCGGCGACGAGTTCATCGGTGAGCGCCTGCTGGTCGACCAGCGAGCCGCGGGAGGTGTTGACCAGGGTGGCGCCGTCGCGCATCAGGGCGAGCCGGCGGCGGTCCACCAGGTGGTGGGTCTCCGGCAGTTCGGGGGCGTGCACGGTGACCACGTCGGAGGAGGCGCACAGGTCGTCCAGGCCGACGGCCCGGGCGCCGAGCGCGGCGGCCTCGGCGGCCTCCACGTACGGGTCGTACAGCAGCAGGTCGAGGTCGTGCGGGCCGAGCAGTTCGAGCACCCGGCGCCCGATCCGGGAGGCGCCGACGACGCCGACCGTGCGCCGGTAGTTCCCGGCGGCGGCGTAGGCGCCCTGCCAGTCGTGCGGGGCGCGCCGGTGCCGGTAGTCCTCGCGGATCGCCAGCAGCCGCTTGTTGGCGAGCAGCACGGCGGCGACGGTGTACTCGGCGACGGGCAGCGCGTTGGCCCAGGCCGCCGAGGTCACCTGGAGGCCGCGCCGCCAGCAGGCGTCGGTGACGTGGTGCTTGACCGAGCCGGCGGCGTGGATGACGGCGCGCAGCCGGGGCGCGGCGGCCAGCACGGCCTCGTCCAGCGGCGGGCAGCCCCAGCCGCTGATGATGACCTCGGTGCGGGCCAGCGCGGCGGCGGCCTCGGGGGTGGCGAAGTCGTCCACGACCAGGTCGGGGTCGAGGTCGGCGAGGTCCGTGAGCCGCTGGACGGCGTGCCGGTCGAGCAGCCGGGCGGGCAGGGCGCGGTCCATCGCGAGCAGGGCGCGGGGCCGGCGGGCCGGGGCGGCGGGGGAGCGGATGTCGGCTGTGGTGGTGGTCATTTGACGCTTCCTGCGGTCAGGCCGGCCCGCCAGTGGCGTTGCAGGCCGACGAAGGCCGCCACCAGCGGGAGGACGGCGAGCAGCGAGCCGCTGACGACGAGGGGGTAGTACTCGGGGAAGGCGTGGGTCTGGGCGTTCCAGCTGAACAGGCCGAGGCTGACCGGGAAGAGCCGGTTGTCCGAGAGCATCACCAGGGGGAGGAAGAAGTTGTTCCAGATCGCGGTGAACTGGAAGAGGAACACCGTGACGAAGCCGGGCGTCATCATCCGCAGGCCGATCGACCAGAAGGTGCGCAGTTCGCCCGCGCCGTCCATCCGGGCCGCCTCCAGCACCTCCCCGGGGACGTAGCCCGCGCAGAACACCCGGGCGAGGTAGACGCCGAAGGGGTTGACCAGGGAGGGCACGAAGACCGCCCAGAAGGTGTTGACCACGCCGAGGTCCGAGGCGAGCAGGTACATCGGCAGGGCCAGCGTGGTGGTGGGCACCAGCACGCCGAGCAGCACCAGGCCGAACAGCTTCTCCTTGCCGGGGAAGGCGTGGACGTGGAACGCGTACCCGGCGCAGACGCAGACCAGGGCGCAGGCCAGTGCGCCGAGCCCGGCGTACAGCAGGGAGTTGAGGTACCAGCGGAAGTAGATGCCGTCCCCGGTGGTGGCCAGCGCGTGCAGGTTCTCGCCGAGGTGCCAGGTGGCGGGGGAGAGGGCGCGCCCGCCGAGCAGGTCGCCGGTGTTCTTGGCGGCGGCGGTCACCAGCCACAGCAGCGGCAGCAGGGTGTAGGCGGTGGCGAGGACGAGGGCGCCGTTGACGGCGGCCTTGGAGAGGCTCCACGGCCGGCGGGGCGGGTGGCTGCGGGCGGCGGAGCGCTGCCGGGGGCGGCGTCCGGGGGCGAGCGTGGTCATCCGGTGGCCTCCGTCCGGCGGTCCGGGCGCGGGCGGGTGGCCCGGGTGACGAGGAAGGACAGCGCGGCGGCGGCGAGCGCGAGCAGCACCGAGGCGGCGGCGGCCAGGCCGTAGTCGCCCCGGTCGAAGGCGGCGGTGTAGGCGTACATGCTGGGCGTCCAGGTGGAGACGACGCCGGGGGAGGCGCCGTGCAGGATCATCGGTTCGGTGAAGAGCTGGAGCGAGCCGATCAGGGTGAACAGGCCGACCAGCACGATCGAGGCGCGGATGAGCGGGATCTTGACGCTGACGGCGGTCCGCAGCGGTCCGGCGCCGTCGACGACGGCCGCTTCGAGGACTTCGCGCGGGACGGCCTGGAGCGCGGCGTAGAAGATGACCATGTTGTAGCCGGTCCACTCCCAGAGTGCGATGTTGACCACGGCGGGCAGTGGCGCGCCGAACGGGTCGGGGTGGGCGCCGCCGGCGTTCAGCAGGTCGATGACCGGGCTGATGCCGGGCGTGTACAGGTAGACCCAGATCAGCGCGGCGATGATGCCGGGCACCGCGTGCGGCAGGAACAGCGCCAGCTGGAAGAAGCGGCGGGCGCGGGCCAGCGCCGAGTCCAGCAGCAGCGCGAGGAGCAGCGCCAGCCCCGTCATCAGCGGGATGTAGAGCAGGCAGTACTGCGCGGTGGTCCAGAAGCCCGAGCGGAACGCCTGGTCGCCGAGCGCCCGGGCGTAGTTGCCGAGGCCGGTGAAGACCGTCTCGCCGCCGCCGAAGCCGAGCCCGGACCGGTGCTCGGTGTACAGGCTGAGGTGGACGGCGTAGCCGATCGGGACGAGCGTGCAGGCGGTGAACAGGAGCACGAACGGGGCGAGCAGGACGGCCGGCGCCCCGTACCGGCCCCGCCCGGCGGGGGGGGGGGGGCCGGGGCGGGCGCGCGCGGGGGGGGGGCGGGGGGTGTGTTAATATATCCCGGCCACCCGCACATCAGATCACGCCGGCAGGG
>NZ_JBHWIO010000004.1:33147-64731 GCF_042732075.1 Kitasatospora sp. NPDC059812 | reverse complement strand
GCTGCGGTGCAGGGCGACGCCGTACGGGACGCGGGTGCAGGGGGAGAACTGGACCACCACGGGGGCGCGCAGGCCGCCGGCCCCCCCCCCCCGCCCGCGGGGGGGGCGGGGGGCCGCGACGGCGGGCCCGGGCCCGGTGCGGGGCGGCTGGGCGGTCACTGCTTGACCTTGAGGCCGCGGTTCTTCAGCTCGGCCAGGGTGGACTGCTGCGCGGCGTCGAGGGCCGCCTGGACGGTGCCGCCCTGGGTGAGCTTGCCGAACGCGTCCTTGAGCGCGTTGTTGGTCGCGTTCATCGTCGGGCCCCACTGCCAGTTCGGCTTGATCGACTTCGCGGCGTCCGTGTAGAGCGCGTACACGTCCTGGCCGCCGTAGAAGTCGGCCTTGAAGGACTCCTCGGCCACCGGGACGAGCGCGGGCGCGGCCGGGAAGGCGGAGGAGGTGCCGGAGGCGATCCGGGCCTTGATGCCCTCCGGCGTGGTGGTCGCCCAGGTGGCGAACTCGACGGCGGCCTTGGCCTTCCTGCTGTTCTTGGAGACGGCGAAGGTGGTGCCGCCGACCATGCCGCTGGCCGGGGCGCCGTCCCAGCTGGGCACCGGGGCGACGGCCCACGTGCCGGCCGCGTCGGGCAGGGTGCCCTTCAGCACCCCGCCGCCCCAGGAGGCGCCGAGGTAGCCGGCGGTCTCGCCCTTCTGCAGCGAGGCCGTCCACGGCTGGCTGAACGAGGGCTGGACGCGGACCAGGTCCTCGGCGATCAGCTGCTGCCAGTAGTCCGCGGTCTGCTTGGTCCCGGCGCCGTTGAGGTCGACGCTCCAGGCGTCGTCGCGGCCGGTGAACCAGTGGGCGCCGGCCTGCCAGGCCATCGCCTCGAAGGTGGCCGGGTCGTCGGGGAAGAAGGTGGCGATCCGGGTGTCCGGCTGGGCCTGCTTCAGTTTCTGCGCGGCGGTGCGGAATTCGTCCCAGGTCTTCGGCGGGGTGAGGCCGGCCCGGTCGAAGAGGTCCTTGCGGTAGTAGAAGGCCTGCGGCGAGGCGTCCAGCGGCAGCGCCCAGGTGCGGCCGCCGAGGGTGGTCAGGTCCATGGTCTGCGGCAGGTACTTCGCCTTGAGCTCGCCGGGGACGAGCCCGGAGATGTCCTGGACGGCGCCCTGGCTGACGAAGTCCGGCAGTTGGGCGTACTCGACGTTGAACACGTCGGGGGCGTTGCCGGCCTTCACCGCGTTGGAGATCTTGGCGTACCCGCCGGCCGTGCCGGACGGTATCTCCTCGTAGACCACGTTCACGTCGGGGTGGGAGGCGTTGAAGGCGGCGACGACCTCCTTCGTGCCCTTGGACCAGGCCCAGAAGGTCAGCGTGACCGGCTTGCCGTCGTCGGCCTTCGGGGCGCCGCCGCCGCTGCCGGCGCAGGCGGCGAGCAGGACGGTGGACAGCAGGCCGCCGGCGGCGGCGCGGAGGAGTCTGCGCCGGGGGTGGGGGAGGGGGAGCGGGAGTGAGGGCATGCACGACTCCGGGAGAGGGGGGCGCGGCCGGGGGGTCAGTGGGGCTGCCGGTGGCCGCGACCGGGCGGGCAAGTGGTCGCCATCCTGGGCGGGCGATCGATCGAAGTCAAGAGATCGGGATCAAATGATCCGTTGCGATCAAAAGCCTTGACGAACGATCAACCGCTTTCTAGATTCCCCGCACGGGGCACGACTCCCGAGCCCCGGGCCATGGAGGACACCGCCGTGCTGCTGCCCCCGGAAGACCACGCCCTCAGCCCCCGCACCGGCTGGACCAGAGCCCACTGGGAGGCCGCCGCCGACGGGCTGCTCGACGCCGTCCTCCCCTGGGCCGGCCCCGGACACGCGCTGATCGACCTCCCCCGCGCTACGCCGAGCTGGTCCGGCCGCCGCTCCGACGCCCACGAAGGCTTCGCCCGCACCTTCCTCCTCGCCGCCCTGCGGATCGCCGGCGCCGGCGGCGCCGACCCGCACGGCCTGCTCGACCGCTACGCCGCCGGACTCGACGCCGGCACCCGCCACCCCACCACCGCACGCGACCTCACCGACGACGACCCGGCGTCCTGGCCCGTCGTCACCGACCGCGGCCAGGCCATGGTCGAGGCCGCCGCCATCGCGTTCGCCCTGCGGCTGACCCGCCCCTGGCTCTGGGACCGCCTCCCCGCCGACGTCCGGACCAGAACCGCCCGATGGCTCGCCGAGACCCTCCACCGCACACCCAACGACAACAACTGGTGGCTCTTCCCGCTCGCCGTCGGCGGCTTCCTCGCCGAGGCCGGCATCGAGGAGCACGCCGCCCGCGCCGCCGTCCGGCGCGGCCTCGAACGCATCGACCGCTTCTACCTCGGCGACGGCTGGTACACCGACGGCCGCCCCCGCGCCTTCGACCACTACAACGGCTGGGCCCTGCACCTCTACCCCGTGCTGCACGCCCATCTCGCCGACGACCGCGCCCTGCTCGCCGAGTACGGCCCCCGGCTCGCCGCCCACCTCGCCGACTACGCCCACCTGTTCGGCGGCGACGGCGCGCCGGTGCACCAGGGCCGCTCGCTGATCTACCGGTTCGCCGCCGCCGCCCCGCTCTGGGCCGGCACCCTCACCGGCCACACCCCGCTCACCCCCGGCACCACCCGCCGACTCGCCTCCGGCGCCCTGCGCCACTTCCTCGACCGCGGCGCCACCGGCCCCGACGGCCTGCTCACCCTCGGCTGGTACGGCCCCCACCCCCCGCTCGTCCAGCCCTACTCCGGCCCCGCCTCGCCCTACTGGGCGGCCTCCGGCTTCCTCGGCCTGCTGCTGCCCGCCGACCACCCCGCCTGGACCGACCGCGAGGAGCCCGCGCCCGCCGAACGCCGTGACACCGTCCGGGCGCTGCCCGGCCCCGGCTGGCTGGTCCAGTCCACCGCCGCCGACGGCCTGGTCCGCCTCCACAACCACGGCAGCGACGACCAGCCCGCCGACCGCGTCCACCCCGACGACCCGCACTACGCGCGGCTCGCCCACTCCACCGCCACCGGCCCCGTCCACACCGGCCCGGCCGACAACCACCTCGCCCTGCTGGTCGACGGCGAACCCACCGAACGCGGCCCCATCACCCCGCTCGCCACCGGCGACGGCTGGGCGGCCTCCACCCACCGCCCCCGGGCCGCCGGACAGCCCCTGCCCGGCGTCACCGTCACCTCGCTGACCCTCGCCCACGGCGCCGACGAGGTCCGCGCCCACCTGGTCGTCGGCGCCCCGCCCGGCACCCCGCTGCGCGAGGGCGGCTGGGCCGTCGCCGGAGACCACCTGCCGCCCGCCCGGCCCGTCGCTGGCACTGCCGCCGCCGCCACCGCCCACACGCTGGACGGCCGGCTGCTGACCAGTGAACTGCGCGCCCTGCACGGCTACACCGCCGCCCGCACCAGCCCCGTCCCGGACGGCACGGCCTTCGGAGCGGCCGCCGCCCTGCCGGTCCTGACCGGCGCCACCGGCGGGGCCGCCCACCTGCTGGTGTGCGCCGCCCGCCTCACCGCTGTCCGCCTCACCACCGCCCGCCTCACCACCGCTCACCTCACCGCAGCCCGTCTCACCGCCACCGCGGACGAACTCCCGACGCTCGACGGCCTGGCGGCGGACGTGGCGGCCGCCCCCGACGGGGCCTACCGGCTGCGGGTGCGGTGGCCCGACGGCGCCGTCCACGAGGCGGAGCTGTCGCCGGGAGCGGCCTTCGCCCGCCGGCTTCCGCCCGGCGCCCGGACCTGAGGAGCACCCGTGCCACTCGCCCTCTCCACCCTCGGCCTGCCCGACCTGCCGCTCGCCGCCGCCGCGCGCCTCGCCGCCGACCACGGCTGGCACGGGCTGGAACTGCGCTGCGCCCCGGGCCAGCCGGTCCACCCCGGACTGACCGCCGACGAGCGGCGCGCCGCCACGCGCGCACTGGCGTCCACCGGGACGGTTCCGCTCGCGCTGGCCTCCTACGTCGGCATCGCCGCCCCGGGCGCGGACGCCCCGCTGCTCGCGGACCTCGGCGGACACCTGGAACTCGCCGCCGACCTGGGCTGCCCGGCCGTCCGGGTCTTCCCGCACGGCGGCGCCGCGCCCGGCCCGGCGGCGGCCGACGAGCGGGCTGACGAACGCGCCGCCCGGCGGCTGGCCGCCGTCGCCGGCCGCGCGGCCGCGCTCGGCGTCCGGGTCCTGGTCGAGACGCACGACTCGCACCCGACCGGTCGCGACCTCGCCCGGCTGCTCGCCCCCGTCGACCACCCGGCCGTCGGCGCCCTGTGGGACCTCCAGCACACCGTCCTCGGCGGGGAGCCGCCGCAGGCCACCCACCGGGCGCTGGCCGGCCGGCTGGGCCACGTCCAGGTCAAGGACGTCGCCTCGGCCGCCGACCGCACGCCGCTGCCGCTCGGCGCCGGCACCCTGCCGATCGCCGCCTGCCTCGCCCTGCTGCCGGCCGACGCCTGGGTCTGCTGGGAGTACGAGGCGCCGTGGTACCCGGAGGCCGCCCCGCTGGCTCCGCTGCTCGGCGCGGCCGCCGCCTGGCTGGCGGGACTGCGGCGGTAGCGCTCCCCGGCCCGGCGCATGGGCGGGCCGGGGAGCGAAGGTGGCAACCGGACGGGCTCCCCGGCCGGGGGCTGGGGGTTCAGCCGCCGCAGGAGGTGCGGATGCGCAGGGCCGGGAGCAGGGAGATCCGGTGCACCGGCAGGTCGGGCCCGGCGGTGAGGCGGCGCAGCAGGAGGCCGACGGCGGTCTCGCCGACCGCGCGGGTCGGCGGGGCGACGGCGGTCAGCGGCGGGGCCGCCAGGGCGGCGAACACGTCGTCGTAGGCGATCAGCGCGAGGTCGTCGGGTACTGCGAGGCCGCGGGCGCGGAGCAGCGGGAGCAGCTGGATCGCGTCCTGGTCGTTGTGGATGAGGGCGGCGCGGACGCCGTCGGACACGGCGTCGGCGATCAGCCCGGCGAGCCGGTCGGAGTCGGCGGGGCGGCCGTCGTCACCGAGGGTGTCCAGGACGGGCAGGGCGGCCAGTCCGAGCAGTCGGGTGCCGTGCTGGTAGCCGGCCCGGACCTCCCGGGCCGTCCAGGAGTCGCCGCGGGCCGCGAGCAGGACCCGGTCGTGGCCGAGGTCGGCGAAGTGGCGCAGCGCGAGGAGGACGCCCTGCCGGTGGTCCGAGCCGACGGAGTCCAGGCCGGCGCCGGGGCCCCCGTACTCGGGCGCGCCGCGTTCGACCAGGATGGCGGGCACCGGCAGGTCGTCCAGCCAGTCGTGGGCCTGCGCGGGCCGGCCCGGCAGGAGGTTGGGTGCGAGCAGCAGCCCGTCGAGGCCGGATTCCAGCAGCCGTTCGGCCTGTGTGTGGTCGTCGCGGGCCTCGTAGGGGGCGATGCCGAGGACGAGTCGGGCGCCCGCCGCCGTCGCGGCGGCCCGGGCGCCGTTGATCAGCTCGTCGAAGTACGACCCGACGGAGGGCACCAGCAGCCCGAGGGCGCGGGTCTCGCCCTCGCCGTCCGTCGGCTTCTCCGGTGTGCGCCGTACGACGAACCCGTGCGAGCGCCCCACCCGGCCGGCCTCGGCCAGCGCGGCGACGTCCCGCCGTACGGTCACCGCCGGAATGGCGAGCCGCGCCGCGAGGTCGGCGAGCCGCAGGGGCCCGCTCGCCTCGCCGACGGCCTTGAGGATGAGGTCCCGACGTTCCTCGGCCGAGATGGTCATCGCCTGTCCCCCGTACTGCTCCGAACCGTGGCTGGTTGATCGGACCATATCTTTCGATCGACTTCCGATCAAGTATGACCGCGATGCCGCACCCCGGTACCCCACCGGCCTGCCCGCGCGGGCCCGCCGTCCCCGCGGCCGCCCCGGCGTTGAGCGGTGCTCAGGCCCCCTGCCCGCCCGTGCGCAGCCGTTGGAGCAGCAGGGCCGCCTGGAGTCTGCTGGTCACGCCGAGCTTGGTGTTGATCCGGCTCGCGTAGGTCTTGACGGTGGAGACGGACAGCGCCAGCCGTTCGGCGACGGCCGCGTTGGGCAGGCCCTCGGCGAGGAGGTCGAGCACGGCCCGTTCCTGGTGGGTGAGGCCGGCCAGCGCTGATTCGGCGGAGGCGGGGGTGTGTCCGGCGAGGGCGGTGTCCTGTTGGAGCATCCGGGCCACCACCCGGCCGGCGACCCGGGAGGAGAGCACCGTCTCGCCGGCCGCGCAGGCCCGGATGCCCCGCAGGAGTTCGTCCGGCGGCGCGGATTTGAGCAGGTACCCGCTCGCCCCGGCGTGCAGGGCCGGGAACAGGTGCTCGTCGCTGTCGAAGGTGGTGAGGATCAGGACCTTCGTTGCGCAGTCGGCGTCCGCCAGTGCGTGGAGCACGGCCGGGCCGTTGCGCCGGGGCATGTGCAGGTCGAGCAGCAGCACGTCGGGCCGGTGGTCGGCGACGGCGGCCAGCGCCTGGTCGCCGTCGGCGGCCTCCGCGACGACGGTGATGTCGGCCTCGGCCCGCAGCAGCAGTTTCAGTCCGGTGCGGACCATGGTCTCGTCGTCGGCGAGCAGGACGGTGATCACGCGGCGGCCTCGGCGGTCGTCTTCGCGGCGGTCAGCGGTAGGCGGGCCCGGACGGCGAATCCGCCCTCGGTGGTGGGGCCGGCGTGCAGGGTGCCGCCGAGGTCGTCGGCGCGGGTGCGCATGCCGTCCAGGCCGTGGCCGCCGGAGGGCAGTCGGGGTCCGTCGGGGTCGGCGGCCGTGGCGGGGGAGTTGACGATGTCGAGGCGCAGTCCGTCCGGGTGGACTTCGACGGTGACGGCGACCTCGGCGGCCGGGGCGTGCTTGTGGGCGTTGGTCAGGGCTTCCTGGACGATCCGGTAGGTGGCGTACTGGACGGCCGGTCCGGGTGCGGGTGGTCCTTGGGTGGGGCCGGTGAGGGTGAGGTCGACGGCGAGTCCGGCCTGGCGGGACTCCTCGACCAGGGCGGGCAGTCCGTGCAGTGAGGGGCCCTGGTCGGAGGCCGGGGTGAGGACGCCGAGCAGGCCGCGCAGTTCGGTGAGGGCCTGGAGGCCGAGGGTGCGGATCAGGCCGAGGGTCTCCCGGACGGTGGTCGGGTCGTCGGCGGCCGCGTGCTCGCAGGCGCCGGCGTGCAGGGTGATGAGGGAGACGCGGTTGGAGACGACGTCGTGCATCTCCCGGGCGAGCCGGGCGCGTTCGGCGGCGGCGGCGCGCTCCTCGGCGTGCCGGCGGGCTGCTTCCAGCAGCCGGTTGCGTTCGGCGAGCGTGGCGACGGCGCGGGCGCGCTGGTGGGCGGTGAGGCCGAGGGCGAGCGGGACGGCGCCGAAGACCAGCGGGTCCTCGATCACCGTGGCGAGGGTCGAGAGCTCGGTGAGGTCCCCCGGGTCGAACGGGTACGCCAGCCGGGCCCCGGCGAGCACCGCGAACACGGCCGGCACCCGGGTGGCGCCCCGGCGGGCGGCCAGCCCGTAGAGGGCGACGGCGAGCGGGAGCTGGCCGCCGAGCAGGGCGATCGCCGCGACCGCTGCCGGGTACCGCCGCCGGACGGCGAGGGCGAGGGCCCCGGTCGCCAGCAGCGCCGCGTTGACCGTCGGCGAGGCGGTCGGGCCGACGTCGGGGTCGTCGGCGGCGAGCGGGACGAGTACCAGGAGTGCGAGCGCGGCGGGTGCGAGGTCCGTGACCGGCCGGGGCATGCGGACGGAGAGGCTCAGCAGCATCGCTGCGAGGTTCGATTCGGACGGCTGAGCGGTTTTCCGGCTGGTCGGACGAGGCATGGGGGCATGCTTCCACACCCCGGTGACGCGGAGATGATCACCCGGCGGCCGCGAGTGCGCCCCGGACAGCAGCGACGGCGGGCTTCGGCTTCAGCCTGGTGTCCCACATCAGCTCGTCCCCCGGGGCGATCGGGTAGCTGTCGTGGGCGGCGGTCGAACCGTACCGGTCGGTCACACCCCAGGTGCCGTACGAGGTGCACGAGGGGGTCTGCGCGCAGACCTTGGCGACCAGGGCGAACTGCCCGGCCTGCGCCTCGCGGTCCTCGCCGTGCACGTCGATCTCGGAGATCCGTACGGACAGCCCGAGTTCGGCGAGTGCCCGGAAGTGGCCGGCCAGCACGGCGGGATCGACGTGGTCGTCGGTCTCGTGGACGTGCGCCTGGAAGCCGACCCCGTCCAGCGGGACGCCGCGCTGCTTGAGCCGCTTGACCAGGGCGAGGAAGGCGTCCCAGCGGGGGCCGTCGCTCTCCAGGCCGAACTCGTTGACGTACAGCTTGGCGTCGGGGTCGGCGGTGCGAGCGGCCCGGAACGCCTTGTCGATGTACTGCTCGCCCATCGCCTGCTGCCACACGTGCCGGCGCAGGCCGCTCCGGCCCGGGCCGTAGTCCTCGTCCTGGACGGACATCGGCTCGTTGACCACGTCCCACTCGGCCACCCGGCCCTTGAAGTGCCCGGCGACACCGGTGACATGGCTCGTCATCACCTCCTCGCGCCGCTCGGTGGGAGTCTCCCGCATCCAGCGCGGGAGCGCCTCGCCGAAGACCAGGGTGTGGGCGTGCACCCGCATGCCGTTGGCGTCGGCGAACTCCACCAGGCTGTCGCCCCCGGTGAAGTCGAAGACGCCGGGCTGCGGCTGGACGAACTGCGGCTTCAGGTCGTTCTCGGGAGTCAGCACGGAGAACTGCCCGGCCACCAGCTCCCGGTAGGCGGGGTCGGCGGCCAGCGGCGCCGAGGCGACGGCCGTGCCGACGCCGAGCGGGCGGGGGCGGGCGGCGGCGAGGGCGCGCAGGGAGTCGGGGGCGGCGGCGCGCCGGTCCGTGGGCCGGGCGGTGTCCACGACGGTGGCCTCTCCGCCGTCCAGCGGGCGAGCCCGGAGGGCGGCGAGCCGCCAGCCCTGGCCGCCGAGCGCCGCGTCCGCGCCGAACCAGACCTGCGAGGAGGCGAACGCGCCGGGGGCGGGCAGCTCGCCGAGTGCCGTGTCACCGGCGCGGAAGGACAGGACGTCGCCGTGCCGGGCCAGGACGAGCGTGAAGTCGTCCGGCAGTCCGGCGCCGAACGTCCGGGTCACGGCCGGAGCGGCCTTGGTGCCGTCGAACACGGCCACCTCCAGCCGGCCGTCGACCACGCCGAGTCGGACGCTGCGCCGCTCCTGGCGCCACTCGTCGTAGACGACCGGCAGCTCGCCGTACAGCTGGAGGTAGGCGGCGGCGTGCGCGGTGCCGCGCAGTTCCGCGGTGAGTTCGAAGTCGCCGCCCACCTCCAGGTGCGGGCCGTGCAGGTTGACCGGCGGGTTGGGCTGTCCGCCGGTGCCGTCCTGTTTGACGATCATCCGGCCGAGCGGCCGGATGCGGACCTCGTCGGCCCCGGCGGTGGCCCCGGCGAAGTGCGACCAGTCGTGGCCGCCGAGCAGGTCTGCGCCTCGGACCGGATCGGCCGGGGCCGCCGGATCCGTGGTCGGGCCCGCTGCCGGCCCGGTGGCGCCCGTCGTCGCGCCCGTCGTGGCGCCGTCGCGGTTCTCGACGCCGGGTTCGCAACCGATCAGGACGAGGACACCCGCGAGGGCGAGCGAGGTGAGAGCGGCGACCCGGATGGGAACGTCGGCGGGCTTCACGGACACGGGAACTCCTGACGGGGCTTTCGACTGGTTCGTCTTCGACCCTAGGAGGCGGAGGAGGGCGTTCCGGTCGGCTCGGAGGCGGAGATCGGGATGGTCCTTTGGTTGACACCTGCACCCGCCGGGGCCCGCCCCGCCCCGGCGTCAGTAGTTCGCGGCCTCCTCCAGGACCCACCAGACGCACAGGCTGAACGGGATGCCGAGCCCGCCCACGACGACCGCGATCCACAGTGGCCAGTAGCCGCCGTCGGTGACGGGATCCCGTTGCGGGTGGGCGGGATCGATCCGTACGTCGACCCGGTGCCCGTCGGGCCACTGCACGTCCGTGCCCTCGGCGGCGCGGTACTCGTGCCCGTCCGCCGTCCAGAGGAAGGTGCACTCGGTGCTGGTGTCACCGCTGCTGTGGCAGCCGGTGACGGTGGCGGACACCCGCAGCGTGGCGTGCAGGTCGCGGTCGTGCTCGTGGAACCAACCGCTGAGGGAGAAGGCGAAGCAGCCGGCGAAGGCGCAGACCATCAGGGCGAGCATGGCGGCGTGGAACAGGGCGGAGGCGGAGCCGGAGCGCGGGCTCTCGCCCAGGGCCAGCCGCACCGGCGAGGCCAGCGCCGCGAGTGCCGCCGCACCGGCCGCGCCGATCCAGCCGGCGTACCAGGGCGTGGATCCCCACGACGTGCAGGCCGTCGTCACCGCGCCGACCAGCGTGGTGGCCCAGGCCGCCCGTTGGAGCAGGCGCGTGGCGGCGCGCGCCCGGCGGCGCAGCCGGCCGGAGGGGGGAGGAGCAGGGACGGGGGGTCGCTCGTCCGCGATGGTGGTCACCCGGCCACGCTGGCAGAGGGCCGGGCCGGGCACCAGCAAGCGGCGCTCACCCCCGGCGTTCAGCAGCGCTTACGGCGCCCCGGCGGGCGGCTCGGCGGGCGGGCCCTCAGGTGTGCTCGGCGCGCTGGGGTCGACCAGGTGGCCGTTCACGCGCGGCTCACTCTCGGTCAGGCCCTGGGCCGCCAGCCGCTCGCTCGCCGCCAGCAGTGCGCTCTGCAGCGCCTCGGCCGCCACCCGCACCGCCGGCGGTGCCCCCCACGGTCCGGTGCGGCGCAGCAGGCGCACCAGGTAGGCGCCCGGCACCGGCAGCGTGGTGACGGTGCCGGCGGCCGGGCCGATCAGGGCGGCGGCGTTCGCGGGCAGGATCGCCGCGCCCAGACGGGCGGCGAGCATGGTGTAGACGGCGAAGCGGTAGCGGGCGGTGTGCTCGACCAGGGGCACGATGTCGTGCCGGGCGGCCAGGCGTCGGAAGGCCAGCTGCCGGGGTGAGCCGGCCGGGGCGGCGATCCAGGGGCGGCCGGACAGCTGGGCGGGGTCGGTGAGCGGGGTCCAGTCCGAGGGGACGACCAGGCGGTAGGCGTCCTCGAACATGACGCTCGCCTCGACGCCGGGCGGCAGCGGGGTGGGCTCCTGCCGGTCGTCCTCGATGACCAGGACGTCCAGTTCGCCCAGGCGCAGCGCGCGCAGGCCCTCCTGCCGTCCGGTCTCCACCAGGCGGGGGGCCAGGTCGGGGTGGGTGCGGGCGAGCAGGTGGACGGCGGTGGTGGCGAAGAACGTGATGGCGGGCGGCGGCACGCCGATGGCGACCGGGCCGGTGGCGGCGGCGCCGAGTGCGCGCAGGTCGCGGGCGGCGTCCTGGAGCGCCTGGCCGATCCGGTCGCCGTAGCCCGCCAACAGGCGGCCGGCGGCGGTCAGTTCGGCCCGTCCGCCGGTGCGGTCCACCAGGGGGACGCCGACCTCGCGTTCCAGCCGGCTCAGTTGCTGGGACACCGCGGAGGGGGTGTGCCCCAGCGCGCGCGAGGCGCCCGCCACGCTGCCGGCGTCGGCGATCCGGCGCAGGATCAGCAGCCTCTTCGGGTCGAGTTCCACCGCTGTGCCGCCCTTTCGCCGCGCCCGGGGTCGAGGACGCCCATCCTGGCAGACCATACGAGGTCCGGGCCTGGCGGAGAGTAGCCTGGACATCACCGAAGGCACCTCGCATGCCGGGCAAGACAACTGGCGTCGTCTCCGGCGAACGGCGATGCCGGATCCGGCCCGAGGCCGGGTCCGGGGACAGGTCTTCGATCATGACCACGACCCTCGATCGCGCGATGACGCCCACCGCCCCGGAACCCGCAGCACGGCTCTCCCGGGTACCCGAGGGCACCCGGCCCGGTCGGCTGGACGGCGCCTGGTGGCCCCGCTCGCGTGACCTTCTCCTCGAACTCCCCTCCCTCGCCGCCGCATTGGACGGTCCGTGGGGGCGGGTCACCCGGGTCACCGTGAACCCCGCGCAGTGGCCGACCGTCCCGCACCGGGCCCCGGTCGCCGGGCACACCGTCCACGTGGGCTGGTTCACCATCGAGCAGGACGAGCACCTGATCGTGGTCTGCTCGTACGCTCCGTTGCGGCTGAACCTGCTGGTCGTACCGCCGGAGACGGACGCCGTCACCGCCGAGCGGCTGATGTCGCGGGCGGCCGACCCCGCCGACATCCGGACCGCGAGCGAACTGCTCGCCCCGGAGCCGGGCCGCGGCGCGACCGGACCGGAACCCGGTACCGACGTCCTGCCCTCGGCGCTCGTGCCCGCCACCGGCGAGGGCGAGGTCGGCCGGCGGGCGGACGTCGCCCGAAGCCGCGCCGCCTCCTGGCCCGCCGGCGCGTAGCGGTCCGGGTGCGGACACCCGGACAGGCCTCAGACGTGGAAGGGGACGGTGGTGACGACGATCTTCGGCAGCGGGCGGAGCGCCCTGCGCAGGCGGGGGGCGAGCCGGTTGTGCAGGAGCCGGTGGCGCCGGTGCCGTACGACGATCTCCGGGAGGACGACGGTCAGGGTGAGGTCCGGGCGCTGGTCGTGCAGGGACTCGATGTAGTTGACCAGGGGCGCGACGATCGTGCGGTAGGGGGAGAGGAGGATCTTCAGGGGCAGGTGGTCGCCCCACAGGTTCCAGTACGCGCGGAAGCGCCGGGCCTCCTCCTCGCTGGCGCTGATGTGCAGGGCGAGGACGGGCTGGCGGAGCGAGGCGGCGTAGGCGAGGGCGCGCATGCCGGCCAGGTCCAGTGCGGCGATCGGCACGATCAGCAGGGGGTGGATCTCCTCGGGAGTCTCCTCGCTCTCGGCCTCGCTCTCCGCCTCGCGCTCACCCTCCGCTTTCGCCTCCGCGGAGGGTGCGGGCGGCGCGCCGTCCCGTGGGCGTGGCCGGGTGAGAGCGCGGCCGGGGACCTCCACGGCGTGCGGGTGCAGGGCGAGCGCCGCGGCGACCTGCTCGTAGTGGTGCCGGATCCTGGTGGCCACCAGGATGAACAGGCCCACCACGAGCGCGGCGAACCAGGCGCCCGAGGTGAACTTGGTGATCGCGGCGGTGACGAGCACGATCGCCGAGAGCAGCGCGCCGACGGCGTTGAAGATCAGACTCTTGCGCCAGTGGCGGTCGCGCAGGCGCCACCAGTGCACGACCATCCCGGTCTGCGACAGCGTGAAGGCGAGGAACACGCCGACCGCGTACAGCGGGATCAGCGGCGCCGTCATGCCGTCGAACGCCGCGTAGATCGCGGCCGCGGCGACCGAGAGCACGACGATGCCGTTGCTGAAGGCCAGCCGGTCGCCCAGCCGTAGGAAGATCCGCGGCGCCTGGTTGTCGCGTGCCAGGAGGTAGAGGACGCGGGGGAAGTCGTTGTAGGCGGTGTTGGCCGCCAGGAGCAGGATCGCGGCCGTGGCGGCCTGGGTGAAGACGTAGCCGAAGCCCGGGCCGAAGGCGCGGTGGGCGAGCTGCGACAGCACCGTCTCCTGGGCGTCGGGGACGACGCCGTCGAGGTGGACCAGCGCGACCGTGCCGGCGAAGAGCACGATCAGCAGGCCGACCATCCAGGTCAGGGTGGTACGGGCGTTGCGCCACTCGGTGGGCTGGAAGGCCGGGACGGCGTTGGAGATCGCCTCGATGCCGGTCATCGCCGTCGAGCCGGAGGCGAAGGCGCGCAGGACCAGGAGTACGCCGACCCCCTCGGTCGCGGTCGACTGCGGAGTGGCGGTGGGCTGGAAGCCGTGGCCGGCCGCGTCGTACAGGCCGAAGGCGATGAGGGCGAGGACGGCGACGACGAAGGCGTAGGTCGGTGCGGCGAACAGGACGCCCGCCTGCCGTACGCCGCGCAGGTTCCCGGCGAGCAGCACACCGATCACGGCGAGGCCGATCGGCACGGCGTCGCCCCGCAGCGAGGGGACCGCCGAGGTGACGGCCTCCATGCCGGAGGCGATCGAGACCGCGACCGTGAGGATGTAGTCCGTCATCAGACCGGCGGCCGCCGCCAGCCCGGGGAGGCGGCCGAGGTTCGCGGTGGCGACGATGTACGAGCCGCCGCCGTGCGGGTAGGCGCGGATCGTCTGACGGTAGGACACCCCGACCGCCAGCATCAGGAACGCGATCGTCGCGGCGATGGGGACCGAGTAGCGCAGGCCGGCGGTGCCCGCCAGGACCAGGACGGCCAGCATCGCCTCGGGCCCGTAGGCGACGGACGAGAGCGCGTCGGCGGAGAGCACCGGCAGCGCCACCAGCTTGCGCATCCGCTCGTGCGCGATCGCGGTACTGCGCAGCGGGGCCCCGAGCAGCACGTGCCTGACCCCGGCGCCCGCCCGGCCGAGTCGGGAGGCCGGGGCGTCCTTGCCGCCCGCCTCGACCGGCGGCTGCCCGCCGACCGTGGCCACCCGCACAAAGCGGCCGAAGCGCACCGGCCGGATCTCGGAGGAGGCCGGAAAGCGGCCGAGCTCCGGGTCCACCGGCAGCGCCCGGCGCCACGCCTGCGGATCCCCGGCCGCCCGGCCCCATTCCCGGCCCACCCGGCGCAGTACCCCGACCTGTTGCCGGTCGAGGACCGGCAGCGTGGCGTCGGGACTGGGTGCGCCGCTCGCCCCGGCGCCACCGCCGTCATTCTTCGTATTCGACACGACACACAGTGTTACGCATCGCGGCTCCCGGTGGCGCGGGGCCGACGCCGGGTCGTCGAGCAGGGCCGTCCCTCCCGTGCAGGCGTCCGCCGGCGCCCGTTCGGCCCCGGTGCGGTCGGAGTACCGTGGGAGGGCGGGGCGGCCCAGTTGCCGGAACCGAAGAGTCGGCCCCGTTCAGCGGGCCCGATCCGCGCCCGCGGAGAGGCGGCGAGCCATGTCGGACGATGCCGGTGCCCCGCACCCCGGGCTTCTGCCGGACCGCTTCCGGCAGGCGGTGAAACCGGGGACGGTCCTGTTGCGCCTGGAGACCACGCGGTCCCGCGAGGGCGCACTCGATGGCGCCTGGTGGCCGCGGTCACGGAACATCGGCGCCGAACTGCCCGGCCTGGTCGGCGCGTTGACCGAACACCTGGGCCCCGTGGTGAGCGTGGGCCTGGACGCGGACGCCTGGGACGAGGTGCCGGCCCGGATCGTCGTCGACGGCCGGTCGGTGCGCATCGACCGGTATCCGGTCGGCGACGACACGGTGATCGTCACGCGGGGCGACCGCGATCACTTCAGTCTGCTCGTGGTTCCGCCGCAGGCGGGCCGGGAAGCGGCCCTGGCCTCGATGGCCCGCGCGGTCCGGGCCGGCGGCACCGACTCGGCGCGGCAGATCCTCCTGGACACCGGCATCGGTTCCGAGCCCACGACCGAACTGCACTGACCGGACTGCACAGACCGGACAGCACCGAGGAGCGGCCCCGGGCCGGAGGAGGTCAGGATGCGGCACTACCGATGGGTCCTGGAGACCCAGGACGACGACGGCCACTGGGCCCGGCAGGGCGGCGCGCCCATGCCGAATCCCCTGGACTACGACGGGCCGCCCCAGCAGGCCGCCAACCACGTCCGCGAGGTGTTCGTGCGCACGCTGTCCCGACCGGCCCCGGGGCCCAGGGCGGTCAGGGTCCGGGTCTGGGGCGGGTCCGACGCCGTCGGCGAGCCCGAGGCCGAGACTGAGTGGTCACGCGAGTGACGTGCCCGGGCCCGGCCTGCGGGCGGTGTCCGTGGGGTCGGATCAGGAGCATCCCGAGCTGATCTCAAGGAAGTTGGCGTAGTGGTCGTCGCTGTACCAGACGTGCTGGGTGGCGGGGTCGCGCACCAGGCGTTCGGCGTCGCGGTGCTGGCCGGGCGAGCGCGGGTTGACGTCGTACTCGCGGTAGTGGCCGTCCTGGGGGAGGTCGCCGCTGCGGTTGCCGTAGACGTTGCTGCCGCGGATCACGAAGGGGGAGTCGGCCACCGGGTAGTCCCGAGGAGCGTTCGCGGTCGGCCAGTGCAGGTCGTGCCAGATCTGGCACGCCTCCTCGACCTGGGGCGGGAACTGGTCGACGGGCAGCGGGGGTTCGAGGATGCCGCGGACGATCCGCGGTGCGGGGTGGGTCGCGGGGACGGCGGCGCCGGCCGGGGCGGCGGAGGGAGCGGCGGCGGCCGTCAGGAACAGGGCGGCGGCGGCCATGCGGAGCAGGCTTCGGTGTGCGGTCACGCAGCGGCCAACGACGCCCGGGCGTCACGGATGCGCGAAGTCGCCCGTCCGGACCAGCCCCGGCGCCGGGCGCCGGTGGCCGGCGGGCGGGTCGTAGGGTGGGGCGGATGGATGATCTCTGGGGGCACCTGCGGGTGCGGGCGGTGCCGCTGCTGGCGGCCGGGGCGACGGTGGCGGCCGGGCTGGGCGTGCGGGCCGGGCTGGGCGGGGACGTCGCCAAGTACGCCGGGGACGCGCTCTACACGGTGCTGGTGTACGCGCTGGTGGTGCTGGTCGCGCCCCGTGTTCGACCGGGGCGGGCGGCGGTGGTGGCGGCGGGGCTGAGCTGGGCGGTGGAGCTGTTCCAGATCACTGGTGTGCCAGACGAGTTGGGGCGGCGCAGCGGGCTGGCCCGGCTGGTGCTGGGGTCGACGTTCAACCCGCCGGACCTGTTCTGGTACCTGGTCGGCGCCGCGTTCGCCGCGCTGGTGCACCGGGTGCTGCGGACCGCGAAGGCCGCGTGGACCGCAAGGGCCGGGAGGGCCGCAAGGGCTGCGAGGAGGACCGCAGCACCCGGTTCCGCCTGACGAGGCGTCAGAGCGGGAGTAGATCAGGCCGCTTGGCCTCGACGTGGTCCCCCGAGGACTCCCCGCGCAGCCGTCGGCCGACCCAGGGCAGCAGGTACTCGCGGGCCCACTGGAGGTTCTCGCGCCGCTGGTCGGCGGCGGACAGCTCCGGGGTGGTCGGCCAGGGCGCCTCCGGGTCCTGCTCGGTGCGCAGCCCCAGGGAGCGGGCGGCCAGCAGGGCGACCCGCTGGTGGCCTTCGGGGGAGAGGTGCAGCCGGTCCTCGCTCCAGGCCCGGCGGTCCTGGACGGCGCGCAGCGACCACAGGTCGGCCACCTTGCAGCCGTTGCGGTCGGCGACCGCCCGCATGTGCCCGTTGTACGTGGCGATCTTGCCGCGCAGGTGCTTGAACAGCGGTACGTCCCGGGTGTCGAAGCCGGTGCAGATCAGCACCGTCCCGGCGGAGGCGGTGAGTTGGACGATGGCCGCCTCGAAGCGCTCGGCGACCTCGTCCGGGTCGCTGCCGGGCCGCAGGATGTCGTTGCCGCCGGCGCAGAAGGTGGCCAGGTCGGGCTGGAGCCGGCGGACCTGCGGCACCTGCTCGGCCATGATCTGGTCCAGCAGTCGGCCGCGCACCGCCAGGTTGGCGTAGCGGAACCCGCCCGGCGGCCGTCCGTCGGCGAGCAGCCCGGCCAGGCGGTCGGCCCAGCCGGCGAAGGCGCCGTCGGCACCGGGGTCGTTCAGGCCCTCGGTGAAGCTGTCGCCGAGGGCGGCATACGAACTGAGGTCAAGGGTCTCCTGGAGGTTCGGCATGAAGGAGATAGTTCACCCATTCAAGTGACCTACGCCACCGTAGGTGACCCCGGCGGTACGTGAGATGGGCCACGTGCCCCACCCGGAATACAGCCGGAGTGCAGAGCGGCGGCCCCCGGAAACCACAAGATCCCGCCCCCCTTCCGCTTTTGGGCCCGCCCGGCCGATGCTCGAAGGGCGCGGCCGGCCCGGCCGCCGTCCTTCCAGGGGGAAGACATCCATGGCTCTGAATCCGACCTCCGGCCTGCCCGGGCAGTGGTCCGTCGACGACCGCTGCACCAACTGCGACGTGGCCCGGCAGCTCGCGCCCGGACTGATCCGTGAGCGCGCCGGCCGCTCCGAGCTGGTCCGCCAGCCGCAGGACGAGGCCGAGCACGGCCAGCTGCTCGCCGCCGCCCACGCCTGCCCCACCCGCTCCATCCGGCCGGGCACCGGCCCGCTCGACCCGGCCACCGACCCCTTCCCGCTGGCCCTCGACGACGGCCTGCTGCTGCTCGGCCACAACTCCCGCCACAACGCCGGGGCCAACTCCTACCTCTGCCGCCGACCCACGGGCTGGCTGATGGTCGACACGCCCCGCTACGCCGAGCCGCTCGCGGCCCGGTACGAGGCCCTCGGCCCGGTCACCGACATCCTGCTGACGCACCGCGACCACGCGGCGCACGGCCGGGCGTACGCCGACCGGCTCGGCGCCCGGCTCTGGATCCACGAGGGCGACCTGGACGCTGCGCCCGACGCCGACCGGGTGCTGCACGGCGTCGAACCGGTGGAGGTCGCCCCCGGCGTCACCGCCCACCCCTTCCCGGGCCACACCCGCGGCAGCGTGCTCTACCTGGTCGACGAGCGGTACTGCTTCACCGGCGACACCCTGTACTGGTCCCGCACCACCGGTGACCTGGAGGTGTACGACACCGTCACCTGGTACTCGATCGAGGAGCTCTCCGCCTCGCTGGACCGCAGCCTGGACGCGCTGCGCTTCGAGTGGCTGCTGCCCGGCCACGGCCAGCGGCACCGGATGCCCGCCGAGGAGGCGGCGGCCCGGCTGCGGGCGCTCGCCGACCGCTGTCGGGGTCTGCGGCCCGCGCCGGTGGACTTCGGCGCGGTCCGCTGGTGACGGTCTGCTGGTGACGGCCCGCTCGTGACGTTCGGCGCGGCCTGCCGGTGACGCTCGGTGCGGTCCGTCCCGACGGTGCTCGGCGCGGTCCGCCTCGTGGCACTCGGCCGCGCGTGCGCCGGAGCCCGCGCCGGGTGCGCGGGGGCCTGCGCCCGCCGGGGGCGCCCGCGCGGGTGTGCGAACAGCCCTGCCGGGGCAGCGGCCTGGGGAACGGAATCCCCGAACTCCCCTGCACCCGAGGACGGTTGAGGAATGCCCACGCAGACCCCGGAGCGCACCGCCAGGCCGCGGCGCTACCTGATGTGCCGGCCGACGTACTTCACCGTCGACTACGCGATCAACCCGTGGATGGACCCGGCGCAGCCCACCGACACCGCGCTCGCCGTCCGCCAGTGGGAGCGGCTGTACTGGCTGTACCGCCGCCTCGGCCACACCGTCGAGCTGATCGACCCGGTGCCCGGCCTGCCCGACATGGTCTACGCCGCCAACGGCGCGACCGTGCTGGACGGCCGGGCGCTGGTCGCGACCTTCCGCTACCCGGAGCGCGCCGCCGAGTCCGAGGCCTACCAGGCCTGGTTCCGCTCGCACGGCTACCGCGAGGTGCAGCGCGCCGGGCACGTCAACGAGGGCGAGGGCGATCACCTGGTGGCCGGCGGCCGGGTGCTCGCCGGGACGGGCTTTCGCACCTCCCGGGCCGCGCACGCCGAGGCGGGCGAGTTCTTCGGCGTCCCGGTGGTCGGCCTGACCCTGGTCGACCCGCGTTTCTACCACCTGGACACGGCGCTGGCCGTGCTCGCCGACGACCACGTCATGTACTACCCGGAGGCCTTCGACGCCGACAGCCGGGCCGTGCTGCGCACCCTGTACCCGGACGCGCTCCTCGCCGACCGGGCCGACGCCGAGGTGTTCGGCCTCAACGCGGTCTCGGACGGGCGCCGGGTGCTGCTGCCCGAGGCGGCGAAACACCTGGCCGGGCGGCTCGTCGAGCACGGCTACCAGCCGGTCCCGGTGGACGTCTCGGAGCTGTTGAAGGGCGGCGGCGGAGCCAAGTGCTGCACGCTGGAGCTGCGGCCCGCCTGAATCGGACCCTGCCGTCCGCACTGCCCTCCGCGCTGCCCTCCGCACTGCCCTCGCGGACCTTCCCGGCCGCCCCGCCGTCCGGTAGAGCTTGGTCAGGGCATCCGGGGCGGTGCCGTGCCGACGGGAGGGCCACATGCGCGATCAGGCGTCCACATCCGAGGACGAGGCGGCGCGGCGGCGCAGGGCGGCGCCCGAGCGCCGGAGCACGGACCTCCCGGCCGAGGGCGCCCGGGAGGCCGCGGCCGCCGGCCCGCTGTCCCCTTCGACGGCCCTGCCCCTGCAACGCACCCTCGGCAACGCCGCGGTGGCCCGGCTGGTCGAGCAGCAGCGGCACGGCCAGGAGGCCTCCGGCGGCGCGGGGACGCCGGTCCAGCGGGCCCCCACACCCGGGGCCGGGCCGGCGACGCAGATCGCGCTCACCCACCTGACGGCCGACGACCTGGAAGGCGAGTGCGGCTACTTCGAGCGCAGGCGGCAGTTGAGCGTCGCCGCGCCCCAGCAGGGCGTCATCATCCAGGAGATCAACCGCGTCTTCGCCGTGGAGGAGTGGGACGGCACAAACTGGAACGCGATGTCGGGCAGCCGGATCGACTCGTACATCACCGCGAAGGGGTCGAGCGCCCACGCCACGGTCGCCCGCTACTGGGAGCTGTGGACGGTGGACGCGGCGGGCAACGTCTCGGACGGCGCCGAGGACACCTTCTCGCTGTGCTCGGTCATCCCCGGACGCAAGCGCAAGGACACCACCCGGGGGACGTACACGATCACGGGCCGGGCGGTGTTCTACCCCACGGCCGTCGCGCCCGCGGACCTGGGATTCGCACCGGGCGGCGCCCCGCCGGCGGGCGGCCTGTTCAGCACGCTGGCCGACCCGACGGCGGCCATCGCGGGGCAGGGGCTGGCCGCTTCCGGGCGGCCGGTCGACTGCCGGGTGCAGGTCGCCTGGGACAGCTCGCAGGACGACAGGTACAGCGTCGTGACGATGAGCTGAGCCGCGGCGGTCCGGTCAGCCCTCGACCAGCAGCACCTCCAGGGTGCGCGGGCCGTGCACGCCCTCGACCCGGTCGAGCTCGATGTCGCTGGTCGCGGACGGCCCGGAGATCCAGGTCTGCGGGCGGGCCGGGTCGAGCCGGGGCAGTGCGAGCGGCACGGAGGCGACGACCTGCCCGGGTGCCCGGACGACGCACAGATGGTGGTCCGGGACGAGGGTGAGCAGCCGCCGCCCCTGGCCCGGTCCGGCGTCCAGCACGATCGTCCCGGTCTCGGCGATCGCGAGCGCGCAGCCGGTGACGACGCTGTCCACGGCGTCGAGCCGGGCGGCGGTGAGCGTGCCGTCGTCGGGGACGGCCGTGACGGCGGTGGCGCTGAGCCAGGCGGGCGGCAGTCCGGGCGGCACGGCGACCGTGCGGCTGCCGCGTTCGGCCAGCAACCGGGCCAGGACGGCGGGCAGTTCGGCCTCGGTGCAGCGGTGCACCCGGGCCCGGTAGTCGGCCAGGTTGTGGTGCAGCAGGTCGAGCAGGGCCGCCGGATCGTCCGGACTGTGCGTACGCAGGTAGTCCCGGGCGACCGGCTCCTCCGCTGCCCGGTCCCGATCGGGGTCCCGGTCCGGGCCAGGGTCAGGGCCGGGGTCGGGGTCGGGGCCGGCGAGTGCGGCGCGGACCCGGGCGAGGATGAACTCCCGTGCGGTCATGAGCGGTTCCTTCGCCACCAGTCGCGGAACGGTGCGGCGGGCACCTCCGGGAGGTCCCGGGTGTCGGTCCAGGCCCGGCCCGGGCCGGGCAGCCGGCGCGGGTGCAGCGCGCGGGTGCGCCCGGCGAGCCGCTCGGCGGCCGCGAGCGCCGCCGGGTGGTCGAGCACGTACCCGGCGGCCGCGATCGCGGCCCGCTCCAGCGGGTGTCCGCCCTGCTCGGCGACCCGCTCGCGCAGGTGCACCAGCACCTCGGGGATGTCGATCGCCACCGGGCAGACCTGGTAGCAGGCCCCGCAGAGCGAGGAGGCGTACGGCAGCGAGGCGTCCAAGGGGCTGGTGGTGCCGCGCAGTTGGGGTGTCAGGATGGCGCCGATCGGGCCCGGGTAGACCGAGCCGTAGGCGTGGCCGCCGGCCCGCTCGTACACCGGGCAGACGTTGAGGCAGGCCGAGCAGCGGATGCAGCGCAGCGCCTGGCGGCCGACCTGGTCGGCGAGCGCGGCGGTGCGCCCGTTGTCGAGCAGCACGAGGTGGAAGGCGGACGGGCCGTCGCCTTCCGTGGTGCCGGTCCACAACGAGGTGTACGGGTTCATCCGCTCGGCGGTGGAGGAGCGGGGGAGCAGTTGCAGGAAGACCTCCAGGTCCTGCCAGGTCGGCACGACCTTCTCGATCCCGACGACGGAGATCAGTGTGCGCGGCAGGGTGAGGCACATCCGGCCGTTGCCCTCGGACTCGACGACCACCAGGGTGCCGGTCTCGGCGACCATGAAGTTGGCGCCGGAGACCGCGACCCGGGCGCGCAGGAACTTCTCCCGCAGGTGCAGCCGGGCCGCTTCGGCGAGTTCGGCGGGGGAGTCGGTCAGGCCCTCGGGCGCGGGGCGGCCCCAGTCGGCCATCCGCTCGGCGAAGATCTCCCGGATCTCGGCGCGGTTGCGGTGGATCGCGGGCACCAGGATGTGCGAGGGCCGGTCGTCGCCCAACTGCACGATGAGCTCGGCGAGATCGGTCTCGTAGGCGGTGATCCCCTCGGCGGCGAGCGCCTCGTTGAGTCCGATCTCCTGGGTGGCCATCGACTTGACCTTGACGACCTCCGTTTCGCCGGTGGCACGGACCAGGTCGGCGACGATCCGGTTGGCCTCCTCGGCGTCGGCCGCCCAGTGCACGATGCCGCCGGCCGCGGTGACGGCCTCCTCCAACTGGACGAGGTAGCGGTCGAGATGGCGCAGCGTGTGGTCCTTGATCGCCTTGCCGGCGGCGCGCAGTTCGGCCCAGTCGTCGAGTTCGGCGACGGCGCGGGCCCGCTTGTCCCGGATGGTGTGGGTGGCGTGCCGCAGGTTGGCGCGCAGCCGCTCGTCCTGGACGGCCTCCGCTGCGGCCTGCGGGAAGGTCGCCTGCGCAGAGGTCGCCTGCGGGAAGGCGGGCATGCCGAGGAAGGTGCCGGTCATGCGGGCCTCCACGGGTGTTCCTCGGTGCTGGCGAGGATCTCCGCCAGGTGCAGCGGGCGCAGTGCCGCGCCCCGGCGGCGCAGCGTGCCGCCGAGGTGCAGTAGACAGGAGTTGTCGGCGCCGCACAGGACTTGGGCGCCGGTGCCGAGCGCGTGGGCGATCTTGTCCTCGGCCATGGCCGCCGAGACGGCCGCGTTCTTGACGGCGAAGGTGCCGCCGAAGCCGCAGCACTCCTCGGCGCCGGGCAGTTCGACCAGTTCCAGTTCCCGGACGGCGCGCAGCAGCCGCAGCGGCCGTTCGCCGAGGCCGAGCACCCGCAGGCCGTGGCAGGAGGGGTGGTAGGTGACGGTGTGCGGGAAGTGCGCGCCGACGTCCTCGACGCCGAGCACATCGGTGAGGAACTCGGTCAGTTCGTACACCCGGGGCGTCAACGAGGCGGCCATGGAGTCGAGTTCGCCGCCCCGGCCGTCGGCGGCGGCCCGGGCTCCGATCCGCGGGTAGTTGTCCCGGACCATGGCCACGCACGATCCGGAGGGCGTCACCACGTGCTCGTACCCGGCGAAGGCCCGTGCGGTGCGCCGCAGCAGCGGCTCGCACGCCTGCCGGTAGCCGGTGTTGTACTGCGGCTGCCCGCAGCAGGTCTGCCCGGCGGGGAAGTCCACGGTCACGCCGAGGCGTTCGAGCAGCCGGACGGTGGCGACCGCCGTGGCGGGGAACAGTGCGTCGTTGACGCAGGTGGCGAACAGTGCGACCCGCATCGGCCCTCCTTTCGTCCGGCGACCCCGGCCGGCCCGCTCGTGATCGTACCGAGCGGGCCGGGGGATGTCGGGGACCTCAGGGGGTCTCAGGCGAGCCAGAGGTCGGGGCCGAACACCTCGTAGTGGATGTCCGCCGCCGGGACGCCCGCCGTGAGGAGCTGCTCGCGGACGGCGCGCAGGAAGGGCAGCGGGCCGCACAGGTAGGCGGTGGTGCCGGCCGGGACGTCGACGGTGGAGAGGTCGACCAGGCCGGTGCGCTCGGCGGGCCAGTCGCCGAGCGGCCGCTCGTAGAAGACGTGGGCGGTGGCGTTCGGCAGCTTGGCGGTGAGCTGGGCGAGGTCGGCGCGGAAGGCGTGGGTGAGCTGGTCGCGGTCTCCGTGTACCGAGACGACCTGCCGGGGGGAGCCGGTGGCGGCGAGGTGGTCGAGCATGGCGGTCATCGGGGTGTTGCCGATGCCGGCGGAGGCGAGCAGCACCGGCCCGTCGCCGTCGGCGAGGGCGATGTCGCCGAGCGGGGGCGCGAGGTGGACGAGGCCGCCGGTGTGCAGGTGGTCGTGCAGGTGGGCGGAGACCTCGCCGCCGGGCTCGCGCTTGACGGTGAAGCGCAGCGCGCCGTCGGCGGTGCCGGAGAGGCTGTACTGGCGGATCTGCCGGGCGCCGTCGGGCAGTTCGGTGCGCACCGAGACGTACTGGCCGGGTCGGGCGGCGGGGACGGGGCCGCCGTCGGCGGGGCGCACCAGGAAGGTGGTGACGGTGTCGGTCTCCTGGTAGCGGGCGACGACGGTGTAGGGGCGCCAGAGGTCGGCCTGGTCGCCGCCGGCGGCGGCCTCGGCGCGCAGCCGGTCCTCGACGGCGACGAGGGCGTTGGCCATCAGCCAGTACACCTCGTCCCAGGCGGCGGCGACCTCGGGGGTGACGGCTTCGCCGAGCACGTCGACGATGGCGGCGAAGAGGTGCTCGTGGACGATCCGGTACTGGCTGCTGTCGATTCCGACGGAGACGTGCTTGTGGGCGATCCGGGCGAGCATCGCGTCCGGCCGCTGGTCGGGGTGGGCGACCAGTGCGCCGGCGAAGGCGGCTATCGACCCGGCGAGCGCCTGCCGCTGGGTGCCGTTGGCCTGGTTGCCGCGGTTGAACAGGTCGCGCAGCAGCTCCGGGTGGGCGGCGAACAGCCGGTCGTAGAAGAGCGGGGTGATGTCCCCGATGGCGCCGCCCACGACGGGCAGGGTGGCCTCGATGACCTCGGCGGACTTGGCGGACAGCATCAGTCCGGCTCCTAACTGGTATGTGATATTCGCATTAAAGGCCGCGCGTGAGCCCGGCCCCGGGGGGATGGGGGATGGGGAGTGGGGGATCAGGCGGTGGGTCTGGTGGTGAGGCCGAGCAGCACGGGCCCGGTGGGCGCGGCCACCAGGTCGTCGATGCTGAGCGGGTCGAGCGCGGCGAAGAACGCCTCCTGGGCGGTCCGCAGCGCACCGCGCAGGCGGCACGCGGCCCGCAGCGGGCACGGCGGGTCGTCCTCGCAGCCGACCGCGTCGCCGACCCCCTCCAGCTCGCGCAGGAGCAGGCCGAGCGAGCCGGTCCGGCCGGCGAAGGTGAGCAGCAGCCCGCCGCCGCGTCCGCGCCGGGCCTCCACCACCCCGAGGTGCTGCAGGCGGCTGACCACCTTCGCCGCGTGGGTGTACGGCACGCCGACCGCCTCGGCCACCTCGCGGGTGGTCGGGTTGGCGTCCTCGCTCAGGACGGCCAGCCGCATGGCGATCCGCAGGGCGATGTCGGTGCTCTTGGTCAGCCTCACGTTCGAAACGCTATCGAATACGACTCCACAACTCCAATTTCCTGCACGCCCCGCCCCCGACCGGTCCCGACCCACCCGCGACCAGCCCGTGCCCGGCCCGCGCCCGGCCCCAGGTCGACCCCCGGTCGCGACGGGGAGGGGGGCGGGCGGCTGCTGGTGTCCGAATCTCGGTCGAATCTGAACAGTTGGCGACATTACCGATCAGTCCCTGACGGATGGTCATACCGGCTTCTACGCTTCGTGCGGCTCCGGATCCGCAGGGGGCTGGAGCGACCGGCGTTGCATCCCTTGACCGACCATGCTGGAGAGACTCGTGAGAACACGTCGCGCACCCGGGCGCACCTGGACGGCCGTGACCGCGATAGCCGCGGCCACGGCCGCACTGCTGTCGCAGCCCGCCACCGCCGAGGCCGCCACACCGCCGCCGACCGTCAAGGCGCACGTGCCGGTGGCGCCCTACCCGGCGGGCGTGGCGCTCACGCCGGACGGCGGCCACGCCTACGTGACCAGCCAGAGCAGCGGCACCGTGAGCGTGCTGGACACCACGAGCAACACGGTGGCCGCCACCTTCACCGCCGGCACCGGCTCCTACGCGGTCGCCCTGTCGCCCGACGGGCACCGGGCGTACCTGACCCACCACCTCGACGGCACCGTCAGCGTCGTGGACACCACGAGCAACACCGTGACGGCCACCGTCCCGGTCGGCGCCCAGCCGTGGGGCCTCGCGCTCTCCGCGGACGGCTCTCGCGCCTACGTCGGCAACGCCGGGGCCAACACGGTGAGCGTGCTGGACACCACCACCAACACGGTCACCGCCACCGTCCCGGTCGGCGCCGAGCCGCACGGGCTGGCCGTCTCGGCGGACGGCAAGCGGCTCTACGTCGCCGCCTCCGGTGCGAAGGCGGTGAACGTGATCGACACCGCGAGCAGCACGGTGGGCGCCACCGTTCCCGTCGGCCACAGCGTCTTCGGCCTCGCGCTCAGCCCGGACGGCACCCGGCTGTGGGCCGCCGACGCCGACGACGCCACCGCGAGCGTGGTCGACACCACCGGCAACACGCTCGTCGGCACCGTCGCCGTCGGCGCCGGCCCGTACGCCGTCTCGCTCGCCCCGGACGGCAGCGCGGCGTACGTCTCCAACTACGCCGACAACACGGTCAGCGTGGTGGACACCGCCAGCCGGACGGTCACCGCGACCGTCCCGGTCGGCGCGAGCCCGTACAGCCTGGCGATCACCGGCGACGGCCGGCGCGGCTACCTCACCGACTTCACCGGCGGCGCCGTCGACGTGCTCGACTTCCCGCTGCCCGTCCCGGCCGTCACCGGGATCAGCCCGTCCGGCGGCTCGGGGGTCGGCGGCACGACGGTGACCGTCACCGGCACCGACCTGAACGGCGCCACTGCCGTGACCTTCGGCGCGGCGGGCGCCGCCACCGCCTTCAACTGCACCAAGACCAGCTGCACCGCCACCGCCCCCGCCACCACGGTGACCGGGCCGGTGGACGTCCGGGTCACCGCGCCCGGCGGCACCAGCGCCGCCGTCGCCGCCGACCGCTTCAGCTACACGGCCCCCAGCGCCCACCTCGGCGTCGCCCTGACCGCCACGCCGGTGTCCAACCTGCTGAGCGGCCGGGTCGACTACGCCGTCACGCTGACCGGCCAGGGCCCCGACACGCTGACCTCGGGCACCGTCTCCGCCGACCTCCCGGCCGGCCTCGCGGCGACCTCCAGCGACTGCACCATCGCGGGCACCAAGCTCACCTGCAAGCTCACCGGGCCGCTCGCCAAGGGGGCGAGCACCACCCGGCACTTCTCGATCTCGGTCGGCCTGCTCAGCCTGATCCGCAGCTTCGACGTCACGGTGGCCCGCACCGCCGGCGTGCCCGCCGACCCGACCCCGGCCACCAGCCGGGACACCCGCAGCTGCACCGCCGTCCTCGGACTGCTGATCACCTGCCACTGACCCTCCCCCAGCACCGAAGGCCCCGCCGGCGTCGGCGGGGCCTTCGTCGTCGCCGCAGGCGCCGGATGCCCGGACGACCGGACGAAACGTCTGAAGGAAACGCCTCAAGGAAACGCCTGAACGAAACATCTGGACCAAACGTCTGGTCTGGACGTACAGTCCGAACATGACCACCGAAACCCCCGACCCGCGCGTCCGGACCTGGACACCGGTCTGCCGCGCCGTGGCCCTGCTGCTCGGGCCGTACGCCGAGGTGGTGCTGCACGACGCCACCGCCGACCAGGTGCTGGCCATCTGGAACCCGATGACCCCCCGCACCCCCGGCGACCCGTCGCTGCTCGGCGAACTGGACACCCTCGACCCGTCCGCCCCCGACGTCTACGGGCCCTACGAGAAGCTGCTGCCCGACGGGCGCCGGCTCTCCTCCGTCAGCGCCGTGCTGCGCGACGACGCCGGACGGCCCTCGGCGGTGCTCTGCGTCAACCTCGACCGGGGCCCGCTGGAGCACGCCGCCGCCCTGCTGGCGGGTTTCGCCGCGCCCACCGCGCCCCGCCCCGAACCGCTCTTCGAACGCGACTGGACGGAGCGGATGAACGACGTGATCGGCGGCTACGTCCGCGCGCACGGCCGCCCGCTCGAACGCTTCGGCCGCGAGGACCGGCTCGCCGTCCTGCGCGAACTCGACCAGGCCGGGGTGTTCGCCGTCCGCCGCGCCGTCCCGGCCGTCGCCACCGCACTGCGGGTCTCCCGTTCGACCGCCTACACCCTGCTCGCCGAGCTCAAGCAGGCCCCCGAGCCCCGGCACCCCGACACAGACGCCGACGCCGGCGCCGACGAGAGCGAGTGACAGAGAGATGACCAGGCTCCCCGACTTCCGGCTCGAAACCTACTTCTCGCGCTGGGAGTTCAGCGCCCGCCACCACCTCGCCGCCTCCGACGCCCAGACCATGACGATGGCCGAACTCCTCGCCCTGGCCGGCCCCGAGGACCGCCGGGCCTGGGACGGCCTCGCCCTCGGCTACACCGAGACCTACGGCGATCCGGAGCTGCGCCGCGCCATCGCCGGGATGTACCAGGAGGTCGACGCCGACGACGTGCTCTGCTTCGGCGGCGCGCAGGAGGGGCTCAACCTCGCCATGCAGGTGCTCCTCGACCGGGGCGACCACGCCGTGGTGGTGACCCCCAACTATCAGTCCGCCGAGACCATCCCGCTCTCGCTCTGCGAGGTCACCGGCGTCGCCCTGGACGAGAAGGACGACTGGGCGCTCGACCTCGACGCGGTCACGGCCGCGCTGCGCCCGAACACCCGGGTGCTGTCGGTGAACTTCCCGCACAACCCGACCGGCAAGGTCATCGACGCGGCCGACTTCACGCGACTGGTGGAGCTGTGTGACGAGCGCGGTATCCGGCTCTTCTCCGACGAGGTCTACCGCGGTCTGGAGCGCGACCCGGCCCGTGCGCTGCCGCAGGCCGCCGACCTCTCCACGGGCGCCCTCTCGCTCAACGTCACCTCGAAGTCGCTCGGCCTGCCCGGCCTGCGGATCGGCTGGATCGCCTGCCGCGACCGGGAGTTGCGCTCCCGGCTGGAGCGGGCCAAGCACTACACCACGATCTGCAACTCGGCGCCGAGCGAGGTGCTGGCCCGGATCGCGATCAACGCCCGTGAGCAGATCCTGGCGCGCAACCGCGCGATCATCGCGGAGAACCTGCCGCGGTTCGACGCGTTCTTCGCCGAGTTCGGCGACCTCTTCGAGTGGCGTGCCCCGGACGGCGGCTGCGTCGCCTACCCGCGCTACCTCGGGGCGGACGGGGTCGAGGACTTCTGCACCGCGCTGGTCGAGCAGGCGGGCGTCCTGCTGCTGCCCGCGAGCATGTTCCACTCCGACCTGACGCCCGCCCCCGTCGACCGCTTCCGGATCGGCCTGGGGCGCCGCGATCCGGGCCCCGCCCTGGCGGCCTTCGGCGACTGGCTCCGCGGGCGCTGACCGCCGGGTGCTGCTGGAAAGGAATGCGGTTCGGGCCCGTTCGGAAGGCGACTGCCTCCCGAACGGGCCCGCCGACCTCAGAGCTTCTGCCAGGCCGGCTTGGCGGCGTAGGTGTCGCGGAAGTAGTCGGCGAGCTTGAGGCCGGAGGCGGCGGCCTCGTCGACCACCACGGTGGCGTGCGGGTGGAGCTGCAGCGCCGAGGCGGGGACGGCGGCGGACAGCGGCCCCTCGACGGAGAGGGCGACGGCCTCGGCCTTGGCCTCGCCGGTGGCGAGCAGGACGAGGTGGCGCGCCTCCAGGATGGTCCCGATGCCCTGGGTGATGACGTGGTGCGGGACCTCGTCGAGGCTGTCGAAGAACCGGGCGTTGTCCTCGCGGGTCTGCCGGGTGAGCGTCTTGATCCGGGTCCGGGAGGCCAGCGAGGAGCAGGGCTCGTTGAAGCCGATGTGACCGTCGGTGCCGATGCCGAGCAGCTGGAGGTCCACGCCGCCGGCCGCGGCCAGCGCGCGGTCGTAGTCGGCGGCCGCCGCGGCGATGTCCGTCGCGTTGCCGTCCGGGCCGAGGAAGGAGTCCTCGGTCAGGCCCAGCGGCTCGACGACCTCGCGCAGCACCACCGAGCGGTAGGACTCGGGGTGGCCGGCGGGCAGGCCGACGTACTCGTCGAGCTGGCAGATGCGCGCCCGGGAGGCGTCGAGCCGGCCGTCGCGGACCCGCTCGGCGAGGGCCTGGTAGATCGGCAGCGGCGTCGAGCCGGTCGCCACGCCGAGCAGGGCCTCGGGCTTGCCGGTCAGCAGATCGGTGATCGCCGCGGCGATGAGTTCGCCGGCCGCTGAGGCGTCAGGGACGATCACGATTTCCATACTGGTCCACCGTTCTGAGCCGGGTGCTTGGTCTAGACCCTTGAGGTCTAGACCAGTTTGCCGTGAACGGGTGCCCCAGGTCCACTCGGGCCCTGGTCGGAGCCGCTCTGCCGGCCTCCGGACCGCCGGGAGCCCGCCTGCGGGGCTGCACATGCCGACGGGCCGGCCGCCGGGTGCGCTGGCGGCCGGCCCTGGAGCCGGGGCGCGGACGCCCCGGCGGTGGGGTGGGTCGGGTCGGGTCGATCGAGGACCTCGGTGCTGGTGGAGCGGCGCAGTCCGTCAGGACGGGTTGGGAGCCGCCCGTCAGAACGGGTTGGTACAGGTGGTGACCTGCTGGGCCGCCTCCAGCGCCGGGCCGGCGGTGGCGCAGATGATCCGCAGGTCGGTGGTGACGACGCGCGGGGTGACCGCCTTCGCGGAGCCCAGGCGCACGGTGGTCGCGGAGGCGACCGTCTCCCACGGGCTGCCCCAGGCCTTCTGGGTCCGCACCTCGACCTGAACCATCGTCAACTGGCGTGAGTCGGCGGAGACCTGGGCGACGCCGAAGAAGCCCTCGCCGTCGTGCTGGTGCGAGATGCAGGGCGTGTTGAGCACGGCGGCGCAGGCCACCGCTTCGTTCTCGGTCGTCGCCGGGGCCGCGATGGCCGGTCCGGCCGCCAGGCCTGCTATCCCTGCCACCATCATCGTCACAGCTGCGATCCGAGCGCGCATGATATGAACCTCCTTGGAAATTAAGGGGATCTCACTCCTTGAGATGAGTCTTGCACAGAACGTGGTCATGTCGTGTGTGTGTTGCGTCACACTCAAGGTGACCATTCAACTACGTGCTGCAACCGCCTGTCGGGCGGTCGACGGACCGCCAGGTGGGAGGCCTGCGGGCAACTCGGCGACGCCCGGGCCGGGTTGGCGGTGTCCCTTCACTCGTCCGAGTGGCGAACTGCCGTCGGGGCGAATCGGGCCGTTAGCATCGACCCGAACCGCGGAGGTGTCTGCGTGGACACGGTCATCGTGCAACTGCCCGACCGGGGGCCCGTGATGGCACCCGGCGAACCGCCCGGCCTGCTGCGGATGGGCCCCGGCGAGGCCGCGGTGTTCGGGCGCGGCGAGCCCGGCCGCCCGGCCCCCATCCCGCTGCCCGACCAGGGCGTCTCCCGGCGCGCGGGGGAGGTCACCGCCGCCGAGGACTACTGGCGGCTGTCCAACTTCAGCACCTCCGCCACCTACGTGGTGGAGAACCTGGAGGGCGCGGGCGAGCACGTCAAGGTGGCGCCCGGCCGGCTCGGCGCGCCCGTCCCGTTCGAGTTCTCCCGGGTGCTGCTGCCCGCCCTCGGCGAACCCGCCTCGTTCAAGGTCTTCGCCCCGCAACACGCGTACCTGGAGGGTCGGCCAGGCGGCGGGGGGGGGGGGGGGGGGAGAGCCAACACCCCACAACCCACACCAACACCCCCCCACCACAGAGAGAGTGCACAGCGCAGCAAGACACCACCGCAGAGACCAGCC
>NZ_JBHWIO010000004.1:11836-33137 GCF_042732075.1 Kitasatospora sp. NPDC059812 | reverse complement strand
GCGGGGGCGGGCCGCGCCGCGCGCGGCCGGGCCCCCCCCCCCCCCCCCCCCCCCCCCCCCCCCCCCGACCGCCAAGTACTTCCTGGTGCTGCTCGCGCTCTGCGAGCCCCGGCTGCGCTCGCCCTCCGCCGCCGTCGTCCCCGGCGTGACGGACGTGCTGGCCCGGCTGCGCGCCCTGCCCTCCTGCCACGGGCTGACCCGCTCGGCGGTCAACTACCACATCGACTACCTGGTGTGGACGAAGCTGCGGCTGCGCGAGCCGTACGAGGACGGGCCCGGCGGCGGCAAGCGCGAGGAACTCGCGTCCCTGGCACTGAAGTTCGACCTCGTCCGGGAGGAGCACCTGGCCCTGCTCCCGCCCCGGCGCCCGGTCGCCCGACCGTGAGGCCCGCCGGCCAGCCGCCCGCCGGTCAGCCGCCCGTCGAGCCGGTACCCGCCGAACCGGCGTCCGAGCAGCGGGTGCCGGAGAAGGACCAGCCCCTGCCGGAGCGGCAGTTCGAGGTGCCGGCCGGCTACCGGCTCGCGGGCTACCGCATCGGTGCCTACCTCGGGGCCGGCGCCTGGGGCAGCGTGTACGCGGCCGAAGGCCCCGACGGCACCCCGGCCGCCGTCAAACTGCTCAGCCCCGCCCGGCTCAGCCCCGGCCAGCGCCGGACCATGACGGAGGTCGCCCGCAGCGAGATGCGCTTCAGCCGCCGCGCGGACCACCCCCACCTGATCCGCACCCTCGCCGTGACGGTCGTCGACGACCCGGCCCACCCCGGCCTGGACGGCGCCGTCGCCCTGGTGATGGAACGCGCCGCCCGCAGCCTCCAGGACGTCCTCGCCGCCGCCCGCCCCGGCGCCCCGGTGCCCGGTGCCGAACGCGTCCTCACCGAGGTCTGCGCCGGGCTCACCCACATGCACCGGGGCGGCTGGGTGCACGGGGATCTCAAACCGGCCAACATCCTGCTGATGGCCGACGGCACCGCCAAGATCGCGGACTTCGGCCTCACCGCCGAACTGGAGGGCACCCACGCCTACGCGCCGCCGCTCGGCTCGCCCGACCACGTCCCGCCCGAGTGGTGGTCCGAGCGCACCGGCGCGCGCGGCGTCGCGGTGCGCCCCAGCGCCGACATCTGGGCCTTCGGGGTGATCGCCCACCAGGTGCTCACCGGCGGCCTGCACCCGTTCCTCGGCGCCACCGCCCGGGCCCGCTCGCTGGCCGCCCAGGCGTACGCGCGCGGCGCGGCGCCGCTGCGGCTGGACGAGGCGCTGCCCGGGCCCTGGCGGGCCGTGGTCACCGCCTGCCTGGCCCCCGGGCGGGAGGAGCGGGCCCGCACCGACCTCGCCGCGATGGTCGCCGGGGCCGTCGCGCGTCCGGCCTGCCGCCGCGGCGCCGCCCTGCGGGCCGCCACCGGCCTGCTGGCCTGCGCCGCCACCGTGCTCGCCCTGACCGGGGCCCCCGAGCCGGAGGCTGCGGAGCAAGGCGCGACCGTACCCGCCGCGGGGTCGGCCGCCCACCCGGCCGCGCCCCCGCTGCCCGGCGCGATCCCGGCCGGCTCCGACGTCCCGGTGGCCTACCGCGGCATGATCGAGGACGCCGCCCGGCGCTGCCCCGAGCCCGAGATCACCCCGGTGCTGCTGGCCGCGATGCTCAAGGCCGAGAGCGGCTTCGACCCGAACGCGGCCCGCCCCGAGACCGGCGAGTACGGCATCGCCATGTGGACGCCCGCCGTCTTCGACGCCTGGGCGAAGGCCGCGGCCCACGACGGCCCCAAGTCCTACCTGGACCCGGGCGACGCGATCGCCGCGATGGGCAACTACGTCTGCTGGCTGGACCAGCAGCTCAAGCACCGGGGCTTCACCCGCGACCTGCCGGCCCTGGTCACCGCCGCCTACCGGACCAGCGACAAGACGGTGGCGGCCGCCGAAGGTGTCCCGGAACGGGTCCGCCCGCACGTCGACAAGGTGCTCCGGTACCTCGCCGACTACGGTGGGTGAGCGGGCAAAACGGGATGACCTGTACCACATCCCCCCGTATCCCGGCGCGGTCAGCCGGGTGGGCGGCCCCCGGTCTGGGATGCTCGGCGGCATGATCACGAAGCTCCGCGCGGCCACCGCGCAATGGACCGTCGTCGTTCCGGTGGTGTCGTTCGTCGTCCTCGCCCTGACCTGGCACCGGGACCTGCCCGGTTGGGTGGTGGGCGTCGTCGCCTGCTTCCTGGCCGGCGCCGTGCTCGCCGCCGTGCACCATGCCGAGGTGATCGCACACCGGGTCGGGGAACCCTTCGGATCGCTCGTGCTCGCGGTGGCGGTCACCGTGATCGAGGTCGCGCTGATCGTGACGCTGATGGCCGACGGCGGCTCCAAGTCCGCCACCCTGGCCCGGGACACCGTGTTCGCCGCCGTGATGATCACCTGCAACGGCATCCTCGGCCTGTCCATCCTGGTCGCCGCGATCAAGTACCGGACCGCCGTCTTCAACGCCGAGGGCACCGGCGCCGCGCTCGCCTGCATCGGCACCCTCGCCACCCTCAGCCTGGTGCTGCCGACCTTCACCACCAGCTCCCCGGGCCCGCAGTTCTCCACCACCCAGCTGGTCTTCGCGGCCACCGCCTCGATCGTGCTGTACGGGCTGTTCGTGACCACCCTGACCTTCCGGCACCGGGACTACTTCCTGCCGGTCACCCCCGAGGGCCGGGTGCTCGACGAGGAGGACCACGCCGCGCCGCCGACCGCCAAGGCCGCCTGGATCAGCCTGCTGCTGCTCGGCGTGGCCCTGGTCTCCGTGGTCGGCCTCGCCAAGGGCGTCTCGCCGACCATCGAGCACGCCGTGGACGACGCCGGACTGCCGCACTCCGTCGTCGGCGTCGTGATCGCCCTGCTCGTCCTGCTGCCGGAGACCATCGCGGCGCTGCGCGCGGCCCTGCGCAACCGGGTACAGACCAGCCTCAACCTGGCCCTCGGCTCGGCGCTCGCCAGCATCGGCCTGACCATCCCGGCCGTCGCGATCGCCTCCTCCTGGCTCTCCGGCCCGCTCGTCCTCGGCCTCGGCCCGGCGCACATGGTGCTGCTGACCCTGACCATCGTGCTCGGCACCCTGACGGTCATCCCGCGCCGGGCCACCCCGCTCCAGGGCGCCGTGCACCTCGCCGTGCTGGCCGCCTACGTGGTGCTGGCGCTCAACCCCTGACGCCGCCGCAGCAGTTCCCCAGAGCCCCTGCCTCCGACACCGCCGTCGGAGGCAGGGGCTCTGCGGTCTCCCGGGGGAGCGTGCCGGACGGCGGCCCGCCGACGGGCCGGGCGCCGTTTCCGGCGCGGTGGTCAACGGCGGGCTCCGAACCGGCGGGTGACCGCGCGCCCGCCCCGGTGGCCGGTATTGACCGGTCATCGGGGCGGGCCCGCGTGTCGGGGCGGCGGGCGGGTGCCGTGGTTCTCTATCGTCCGTCTCGGACCGCCGAGTCCGGCCGCGTCCGAATGGCCCCGTCCGAACGAACCTGTCCGAATGGCCCTGTCCGAGTCCGTCCGGGGCCCCCTGCGGCCCCGTCGGGCCCGCAGCCGATCCGACCCCGTGGGAGTGCGTGATGCCCGGCCCAGAGCAGCAGGTGCCCGCAGACGGCGGTCGGGCCCCCCGGCCCGCCCGGACCGAGGAGGACGCCGACGTCATCGTGGTCGGCGCCGGCCCGGCCGGCTCCACCGCCGCCTACCACCTCGCCCGCACCGGCCTGGACGTCCTGCTGCTGGAGAAGTCCGCGTTCCCGCGCGAGAAGGTCTGCGGCGACGGCCTCACCCCGCGCGCCGTCAAGCAGTTGACCGACCTCGGCATCGACGTCTCCGAGCAGGCCGGCTGGCTGCACAACCAGGGGCTGCGGCTGATCTCCGGCCGGCGCGCGCTGGAGTTCGACTGGCCCGAGCTGTCCGCCTACCCCGGCCACGGACTCGTCCGCCGGCGCGCCGACTTCGACGAACTGCTCGCCCGCCGGGCCGCCTCGGCCGGCGCCCGGCTGATCGAACGGGCCAACGTGGCAGGCCCGTTGGTGGACGAGCGGAGTGGCCGGATCACCGGCGTCACCGCGAAGCTCGGCGACGAGCGCCGGCCCGTCAGCTACCAGGCGCCGGTCGTGGTCGCCGCCGACGGCAACTCCACTCGCCTCTCCGTCGCGATGAAGCGCTACCGCCGCACCGACCGCGCCATGGGCGTCGCCTACCGCACCTACTTCACCACCCCCCGCCACCAGGACCGCTACCTGGAGGCCTGGCTCGACCTGCGCGACCCGGGCGACCCCGCCCGCCGTCTGCTGCCCGGCTACGCCTGGGTGTTCGGCATGGGCGACGGCACCGCCAACGTCGGCCTCGGCGTCCTCGACACCGCCCACGTCGACCTCGACTGGCGCGACCTGCTCCGCCGCTGGTGCGACAGCCTGCCGCCCGCGTACGGCTACACCCCCGACGCCGTCACCGAGCCCGTCCGCGGCTCCGCCCTCCCGATGGGCCTCAACCGCCAACCCCACTACGCCGACGGCTTGTTGCTCATCGGTGACGCCGGCGGCACGGTCAGCCCCGGTACCGGCGAAGGCATCGCCTACGCGATGGAATCCGGCCGCTACGCCGCCGAGACCATCGTCCAGGCCCTCGCCCGGCGCACCGACCGTGGCCGCGAACTGGCCCTGCGCGCCTACCCGCAGGCGCTGCGCTCCGCCTACGCCGGCTACTTCGCGCTCGGCCGCCTCGCCGCCGACCTGCTCGGCCGGCCCAGGTTGCTCGGCGCGGCCGGCGCCGCCGGGCTCGGCCACCCGGCGTTGCTGAAGGTGGCGTTCCGGCTCATGGTCAACCTCACCGAGCCCAACTCCAACGACGCCCTCGACCGGCTGCTCCACCTGATCGGGCGGGTCGCGCCGGGGCGCTGACGGGTGGTTGCGCGGCGCGCCGGGGTCGATGCCGGACCGCTCAGTCTTTCGGGTGAACCGGTCCGGCGTCCCGGGGTTGGCCGGAACCGGGGAATTCGGTGCGTCTTCGGCCTAGTCGTGTTGACGGATGATCAGCTGATCCGCTTGCCTGGTGTCGAAACGGACACGGAGGGTGAGCAGGACGTCCCCTCCGTGCGACCCCCCTCACGACGGAGACACCGTGCGCCTTCGCCTTCGCCTGCTCGTCGCGCCACTCGCCGCAGCCGCCGCCCTGATCGCCCCGAGCATCCCGGCCGCCGCGGCCGACACCGCCACTGCGGGCACCTCCACCGCGGGCGGCTCCGCCCGGGCCGCCACGCCCCCCGACGAGTGCTCCGCCGACTTCCACCAGGGTGACAAGCGGCTCGGCCCCGCCGACCTGCCCACCACCGGCCGGGTCGGCCGGGAACTCGTCGGCTACCAGCGCACCGGCTCCCTGAGCGAGCAGCAGTTCCTCACCACCTACTACGACCCGGCCGGCAACAACGGCGCCGGCGGCTGGATCTACCCGCCGTCCGACGGCTACGTCACCCTGCCTGACGGCACCCCGGTCGAGTTCGATCTCACGCTCTACCCGAACCAGAACATCGACCGCTACGGCAGCGAGTACGGCGCCTTCCTCGCCCCCGAGGGGCTGCCCTACTCCACCCGCTCCATCCCGCCGCAGAGCCTCGACGGCACCCCGCCGGCGGGCTGCAACTACCACGACTACAAGGTGGTCAAGCCCTTCAAGGTGCACGCCGGCCCGATCGCCCCGTGGTTCGGCCAGCCCGGCTGGGGCCTGCAGTACCAGCTCGACGCGGCCCTGGTGCCCGGCGGCCCGGCCAAGCTGAACGTGCTCTGGCTGGTCGACAACGGGTACCTGTCCCGGATCGTCTGACCCGGCCCTCCGGACGGCGCACGGCGGGCCCGCCGTGCGCCGTCCCGCTCACCGGACGTCACCGGGCGGCGGGGGCGGATTCCCGGCCGGGGAAATTCGCTGGCGGGCACCGGAGCGGGCGGGATAGGAAGGCCGGATGAGCACCACCGAGAACTCCGCCGAGCGGCGCGTCCTGCGGCCCGCCACCCTCGACCTGGGCGACTTCGCGCTGCGCCCCTGGGGCAGGGCCCTCGACCTGCCCGGCGGCACCGTCCCCGCCCTGGTGGCGGCCGCGGCCGACCCGGAGATCGCCCGCTGGAACCCGCTGCGGATCGCCGACCCGGCCGACGCCGAGGCCTACCTCGACCGCTGCGACACCGGCTGGGCCGAGGGGCGCGCGGCCGCCTTCGCGATCACCGACGCCCTCGACGGGACCCTCCACGGCAACGCCTTCCTGGGCTGGACCAACCAGTCGGACGGCATCGCCACGGTCGGCTACTGGCTGCTCCCCACCGCCCGCGGCCGGGGCATCGCCACCCGCGCCGCCACCGCCGTCACCCGCTGGGCCGTCGCCACCGCCGACGCCCGCCGCATCGAGCTCTGGCACGGAGTCGGCAACGAGGCCTCCTGCCGCGTCGCCGTCCGCGGCGGCTTCCGCCACGAGGGCACCACCCGGGCGTCCTACCGCTACGGCGACGGCGACTACGTCGACGAACACCTCCACGCCCGCCTCGCCACCGACCCGGACGCCGGGTAGCCAGGCCCGCCGACCGGCCGCCGCGCGGGTCCTCCCGGTGCCGGTAAACCGGTGGGCCGCAGGCTGCGCGCACGGCGGGGGAGCGGCCTAACCTGGAAGGGCGCGTACGGTGCGTGGCCCGGGAAGGGAAACGGTCGGCCATGACGGTGATCTCGGCGGCTCTCTTCGGTACCGATTGGCGCCCTGCGCCGGCCGGTTCCGCCGAACTGCTGCGGGAGTGCGCCGCCCGGGGCTGGACGGTCGTGCTGACCGGGCCCGGGCCCGGCGGGGCACCGGCCCTGACCGTGACCGCCCCCGGGCGTGACCCGGTGCGGGCCGCGCTGGAACTGGTCGGCGGCACGGCGTCGCACGCCGTGGCGGTGGCCGGCAGCGTGCGCGAGGTGCTGGCGGCGCGGCGGGCCGGGGTGCCGTGCGTCGCCCTGGCGGCCGGTGCGGACGCCGGCCCCGAGCTGCGGGCGGCGGGCGCGGTCGAGGTCCACCGCGACGCCGACGCCCTGCTGCGCGTCCTGGACGACAGCCTGCTGGCCCGTCCCCGGGCCTTCGGCCCCGTGGGCGCCGCCGCCGGCGCCGTACCACACGCCGTAACCGGCGGCCCCCTGAGCGGTTAGCGCCTGCCCGTACCGGGCAACCGCCCGGGTGCGAGCACGTCACCGGAAGTGTCGGAGGTGACCGAGATGGACGGACCCGCGTTGAGCGGATGGGAGCGACGGCTCCTTGAGGAGATCGAGTCCGATCTGCGCCAGGACACGCGCCTCGACCGGAAGTTGAGCACGATGGGCGCCAAGCCGCCGAGCCGGGCCCGGCGCGTGCTGCGCGGCGTCGGGCGCCGCCTGTCCGCCGGGGTGGTGCTGACCGCCCTGGTGATGTCCGCGATCTGCCTCAGCATCGGCGTGCGGACCCCGACCACCGCGGTGCTGACCGCCCTCGGGGTGGTGTGGGCGGCCTCGGTGGCGGCGGCGATCGCCACCTCGGCGCTGCTGCGCCGCCGGGCCGCGGGCCGGGGCGAGGGCCGGGACCGGACTGCGGGCCGGGACCGGGGCGAACGCCGGGCCGCACCCCCCGACCGGGACGAGCGCCGCGAACGCCGCCCCTGGGACCAACCGGAGGCATGATGACCACCGACCTGTGGGAGTACCGTCCGGGCCCCCACCACGCCGCCGACCTGAGCCTGACCGGGTACGAGGTGCAGGCGACCGACGGCCCGCTCGGCCGGGTCGAACAGGACACCGGGGACCACCTGCTGATCGACGCAGGGCCCTGGGTGGCGGGCACCCGGTTGTCCGTCCCGGTCGGCCTGGTGTCGCGGATCGACCACCTCGAGCTGACCGTCCACCTGGACTGCCCGCGCGCCCGGCTCAGCCCCGCCCCGCCCGCCGTCGTCCATCTGGGTTCTGCCTGCGACCCGCACCGGCACTGAGCCATGGGCTGGCCGTCCACCACGCTCACCGGCCGGACGATCGCCTTCCTGGTCGCGCCGTACGGGGCGGAGCAGATCGAGCTGACCTCGCCGTGGCAGGCGGTGGCCGAGTCCGGCGGCACCCCGCGGTTGCTGTCCACCGGGCCCGGCCGCGTCCAGGCCGTCCGGCATCGAGCCCCGGGCGACACCTTCGCCGTCGACGTCCTCGTCGCCGAGGCGCGGCCGTCCGCCTTCGACGGCCTGGTCCTGCCCGGCGGCGTCGCGAGCCCCGACGCGCTGCGGCTGGACGAGGCCGCGGTGGTCTTCGTCCGCGCCTACTGCGCCTCCGGCCGCCCGGTCGCCGCGATCTGCCACGCCGCCTGGACCCTGATCGAGGCGGACGCCGTCCGCGGCCGCACCCTCACCTCCTGGCCGAGCCTGCGCACCGACCTGCGCAACGCCGGCGCCCACTGGGTGGACGAGGAGGTGCACGTCTGCCGCGCCGGCCCCGGCCCCCTCGTCACCAGCCGCCGACCCGCCGACCTGCCGGTCTTCAACGACACCCTGGTCACCGAGTTCGTCCACGCGGCGAAGCGCCGGAAGGGGTGAACCCGCGTCCCCGCCCTGGGGAGTTCCGGGTCAGCCGAGGCCCGAGGTACGCAGGGGGGGCGGTCAGTCGCCGCGCAGCCGGACGAAGGCGGCGGCGGGCGGGCGGCCGGTGAGGGTCAGTTCGGCGCGCAGCGGGCCGGTGAGGGGGTGGACCGGGCCGTGCTCGGGGTCGGTGACGGGCGGGCCGGCGAGGGGAGCGGCGGCCTCGGCGACCTCGCGGGCCTGGACCGGGGTGAGCCGGGGGGTGCTGAGGAGCACCCGGCCGTCGTCGAGTTCGAGGACGAGGGCGTGCGGACGGGAGGCCGGACCGGTGAAGGCGCGGACGGTGGCGTCGAGGGTGTCGCTGCGGCGGTACTTGACCCAGGCGCGGCCGGCGCCGCGCGGGCGGTAGGGGGAGCCGGCGGCCTTGCAGACCAGGCCCTCGACGCCGGTGTCGGCGAGGCGGGTCATCCAGTCCAGCGCCTCCGCCCGGTCGGTGGTGGCCAGGACCGGCTGGATCGGCGGCGGGACGTCGGCCAGGGCGGCGAGCAGCAGCCGGCGGCGGTCGGTGAGCGGCAGCCGGCGCAGGTCGCGGCCCGGCAGGGCGAGCAGGTCGAAGGCGATCAGACCGAGGACGACGTCCGGGGCGGCGGCCCGGGCCCGGCGGGTGCGCAGCAGTTCCCCGAAGGCGAACCGGCCGGCCCGCCAGGCGACGAGTTCGGCGTCCAGCACCAGCCCTTCGGGCAGCCGGGCGACGGCGGCGGCGATCGGTGGGAACTCGGGGGCGAGGTCGCGGCCGGTGCGGGACTGCAGGACGGGCGGGCGGGCGCCGCGGGCGAAGGCGACGCAGCGGAAGCCGTCCAGCTTCAGCTCGTACTGCACGCCCGCGCCGCCCAGGCCGTCGGCGGGCGGGACGTCGGTGACGGCGGCGGGGCGCATCACCTCGACGGGCGGGTGGAGCACCTGGCGGGGCTGCTCCTGGCGGGGCTGCTCCTGCCGGGTCGCCGGGCCGGCGGGGAGCGGTCGGGCCCGCTCCGGGTCCAGCAGCGGGGCGAACAGGTCGCCGTGGGCGGCGAGGCGCTCCGGCACCTCGGCGAGGGTGAACACCAGGTCGTCCGCCGTGCCGGCGCGCTCCAGCTCGGCCCAGGACAGCGGGGTGGAGACCGTCGGCAGCGGCCGGGCCCGGAGGGTGTACGGCGCGGCGGTGGTCTTCCTGGCGTTGTTCTGCGACCAGTCGACCAGCACCCGGCCGGCCCGCCGGGCCTTCGCCATGGTGTGCACCACCAGCTCCGGGCGGTCGCCCTCCAGGGCGGCCGCGAGCGCCTTCGCGTACGCCGAGACCCGGGCGCTGGGGGTGGGCTCGATCGGGACCAGCAGGTGCAGGCCCTTGGAGCCGGAGGTCTTCACCCAGGCCGCCAGGCCGTCCGCCGCGAGCCGCTCGCGCAGCAGGACGGCGACGGTGCGGCAGGTGAGGACGGACGCGCCCGCGCCGGGGTCGAGGTCCAGGACGAGGCGGTCGGCGAGCCCGGGCGCGGCCGCGTGCCACTGCGGGACGTGCAGTTCCAGACAGCCCAGGTTGGCGGCCCAGAGCAGCGCGGCCCCGTCGTCGAGGACCACCTGGCGCAGGCCACCGCCGCTGCTCGGCACCTCGACGGTGCGCACCCAGCGCGGGGTGCCGGCCGGCGGGTTCTTGGCGATGAACACCTCGGCCTCCACGCCGTCCGGGCAGCGCAGGAAGGAGACCGGGCGGTCGCGCAGGTGGGGCAGCAGGGCACCGTGCACGGCGGCGTAGTAGCGCAGCACCTCGCCCTTGAGGGTGCCGGTGCGCGGGTAGTACACCTTGTCGAGGTGGGAGAGCGCGAGGGTGCGCCCGTCCACCGTGAGCTGCGGCATGGGTGCTCTCCGGAGCCTGGGCGGGCCTGTGCGTGGCCCCGCAGCCAGTCTGCCCGGACGGCGGCGGGGGCGCAGCCGGTCCACCGGCGTCGGCGGCGGGGGCGCTCAGCCCCGCGCGGGGGCGGCGGGCCGGGGCGCGCCCGGGTAGGTGCCGAAGTACCACTGGTTGCCCTCCGGGTCGGCGGCGGCGAAGTCGCGCGAGCCGTAGTCCGTCTCGGTGAGCGCGGTGGTGATCCGGGCCCCGGCGGCGACGGCGCGGTCGTGCACGGCGTCCGGGTCCGCGGTGACCACGTACGCGGTGAAACCGCCCGGCCGGCTCGGGCAGGGTGCGCCGCCCTCGGGCGTCTCCCGGTCGGAGCCGAGCATCACGCCGCCGCCCTCCGGCCAGGCCAGTTCGGCGTGGGCGACGAACCCGCCCTCACCGTAGGCGACGACCTCCTGGAAGCCGAAGGCGTCGACCAGGAAGCGGATCAGGGCCCGGGCGTCGGTGGCGCGCAGGCTGGGCCAGACCTGCGGGGCGGGGGCGGTGCCGTCCATGGCTGTCTCCTCCGGGGGGCTCGGGTTGCTTACGCCTCCCACTCTGCGGCCGCCGCAGCCGCCGCGCCTTGGACGTTTCGGAACTTCGCCTCCTCCGGCCCCTCCGCCGCCAGCCATACGCTCGGCGCGGCCCCGGCCAGGGCGCGGAACTCCCGGGCCAGGTGCGCCTGGTCGAAGTACCCGCAGCGGACGGCCAGGTCGCCGAGCCGGGGCGGCGGCGAGGCGGCCAGCAGATGGCGGGCCCGGTCGAAGCGGATCACCCGGGCGGCGGCCTTCGGCGTCAGACCGGTCTCCCGGCGGAACCGCTCCTGGAGGTGCCGGGCGCTCCAGCCGGTCTCCCGGGCCAGCGCCGCCACCGGCAGGGCGCCGTTGCTGCGCCGCAGCGCCCGCCAGGCCCAGCCGACCTCCGGCGGCACCCGCCCGGACGGACGGGCGGCCCGCAGCAGCGTCCCGTCCAGCACGGCGAAGCGCTCGGACCAGGTGCGCGCGGACTGCAACTGCTCCTGGAGGCGCGGGCCGAGCCGCCCCAGCACCTCCTCCGCCGGGAGGTCGATCCCGGCCAACTCGCCGGCGGGCAGCCCGAACAGCGCCCGGGCGGCCAGCGGGTGTACGGCGATCTGCACGCCGGACTGCCGGCCGTCGTGGGTGATCAGGGCCGGGCCGGTGTGCAGGCCGCCGAGCAGCGTCGGGTAGCTGCCGGGCGGCTGCGCCGGGTCGGGGTGCCCGGCGATCACCAGCGGCTCGTCCAGGGTGAGGATGAACGTCAGGTACGGGGACGGCAGGCCGCGGTGCAGGGCGGGCGGGATGCCGCGCTGGCGGTATCCGGAGTACCAGGCCACGTACGGGCGCAGCGCGGGCGCGGGCCGGGCGCGGACGGCTTCGTCGATCAGGCCGGCGTCGGTGTCGGCGGCCGGGTCTGCGGCCTCGTCGGCTGCGGCTGCGGACGTCTCGGGGGCTTCCGTCGTCACGTTTCCAGTATCGGCGGCCGGAGGGGCGCGTACCGCAGTGGAACGGGCGTCCTGGACAAATGCGCACCGGGGCGGCCGAGTTCGGCCGTCCAGCGGGTGCCCCCGGGTGGAGCGTCCGTCTCGTTCAGTGGATCATGCTTTTTTGTCGGGCGAGATGCGCGCACACTGATGGGCATGGGAAAGCAGTACGAGAGCATCAACGGCAGGCTGCGGGCGTTCATCGAACGGCAGCCCGTGTACTTCGTCGCGACCGCGCCCGTCTCGGCCGACGGGCACGTCAACGTCTCGCCCAAGGGCCGCTCCGGCACGCTCGTGGTGATCGACGAACTCACCCTCGCCTACCTGGACTTCGGCGGATCCACCGCCGAGACGATCGCCCACCTGCGGGAGAACGGCCGGATCACGCTGATGTGGTGCGCCTTCGACGGCCCGCCGACCGTGGTGCGGGTGCACGGCCGGGGCGAGCCGGTGTTCCGCGACGACCCGCGCTTCGCCGGGCTGTTGGGCCGCTTCGACCCGGCCGTCGACGGTTCGGGGCTGCGGGCGATCGTGCTGGTGCGGGCCGAACGGGTCAGCGACTCCTGCGGGTTCGCCGTCCCGCTGATGGACTACCGCGCCGACCGCGAGCTGCACGCGCAGTACTTCGGCCGCAAGGACGAGGAGGAGTTCAACACCTACTGCGAGGGCAAGCAGTACGTCGGCACCAGCATCGACGGCCTGCCTGCTCTCCCGCTGCCGCTCCCGCCCCGGCCGGGCACGGCGTAGGCCCTGCGGGCCGTCAGGCCTGCGCTACGGGCAGGGTTCCTCGACGCGCATCGCGGTCAGGCCGATCACCTGCCCGGTCAGCACCTCGCCGGCCGCCGGGCTCTGCCCGCACACCTGCCACTCCCACTGCACCACCACGACCCGCCCCCGCGGATCGGCGTCCCGCACGCTGACCGGGTACCAGAGGGGCAGCAGCGCCCGTGCCGCCAGGACGGTCTGGCCGCGCAGCTCGGGCATCGGCGGGTGGGGCGGGCTGGGTGCGGGGATCGCGTAGCCGGGCCGGTCGTCCGGCGGCAGCGTGCGGCCGGGATCGGTGTGCGGATCGCAGGCGGCCAGCCCGAGCGAGGCCACGAGCACGAGCAGGGTCCAGGTGCGGCGCATGATCCCCCCGGTGGAATTCGCCTACGGTCCCGGCGAGCCGACCGTACCTGCCGTGCGGCGCGCCGGATCGGTTCGTGACCGGCTCGCGGCCGGAACGTCGCCACCTCGGTACGCGCCGGGGCCCGGCCGGGGCCCCCGGGGAAGCCCGTGCACGAGCGGAACGGGCACCGTGCGGCGCTGCGCGGGCGTGTGGTCGGCCGCGGCGGGCGGGAACGCGACGACGCCGCCGCACCCGGGGAGGGTGCGGCGGCGTCGGGGGCCCTGGACAGGTGGGCCGAGGGGTGGGGACTACTTGCCCAGACCGGCCTTGACGGAGCAGATCGGCCAGGCGCCGGGGCCCTGGGCGGCGAGGACCTTCTCGCCGATGGCGATCTGCTGGTCCTTGGTGGCCTGGTGGGCCTGCGGGGCGTACGCGGTGCCGCCGAAGGCGGCCCAGGTGCTGGAGGTGAACTGCAGGCCGCCGAAGAAGCCGTTGCCGGAGTTGACGGCCCAGTTGCCGGTGGCCTCGCAGGAGGCGACCTTGTCCCAGACCGTGGCCGGCGCGGCGGAGGCGCTGGTGGCCGTGACGAGGCCGGCGACCGGCAGGGCGGTGATCGCCCCGGCCATCAGAGCCATCCGGACGCGGTTGCGGCGCTTCGGGGTGGCAGTGGTGGTGGCAGCGGCAGTCTCGTTACGGAAAGTCATGCGGGTCCTTTCGGAGGGGGCTGCGAGCGTGCGGAACCAGGCCCTCGGAAGGCCGTTGGTTTCGGGGGACACGTTGCTCGCCTGGTCCGGCACCGTTCCGGATCCGGGGCGGTGAGGCCGACCGGAGCGGAGTGCTTGGTGCAACGAGTTCGAAGGTACGGGGGCGATTGAGGCGGTTTCAAGGATTTGGAGGTTTAGGCACGTCAGGGGGCTGTTACCGGTCGTAAGGATCAAGGAAATGACATGATTTGGCCCGATTTGCCACCATTTGCAAGATCAAACCACTCGGCGAAGTGGCCTGCGTCACGCCGCATGCCCTGTGAGCCCGCCCACATCGTCGACAGCGCGTGACGGCCCACCAGCCCCCGGTGTCGAAATCGCCGCACCGTCCGGCGCCCCGGGTGGCCCGCACCACAACCCTCACCGGGAGGGCCCCCTCCGCTCACGCACGGTGGCGGGCATAGCCTCGGGGCCATGAGCAACGAGAGCGATGCAGAGGACGTGGAGGCCGTCGGCGGCGCCGAGGAGCCCGGGGTGGCAGCGGCCCCCGCGGGCTTCGAACTGGGGACGGACGGGCCCAAGGTGATCCTGGCGGGGCTGGACGGCTCCGACTCCTCCTGGCGCGCCACCGCCTACGCCGCCGGGCTGGCCCGCCGGCAGGGCGCCACCCTCGCGGTCGCCTACGTCCAGCCGATCCTGGGTGCGGCCACCGCCCTGGCCGGGGCGGCGGTGGAGGAGACCACCCAGGAGATCGCGGACGAGCTGCTGTCCGCCCTGCGCGAGGCCGAGCACCACGTGAAGGAGGTGTGGCGGGTGGAATGGCGCTTCCTCACCATGCGCGGCGACCCCTATACGGGGCTGGCCAAGCTCGCGGACGAACTGCGCGCCGACGCCGTCGTGGTCGGCGCCTCCGAGCAGGCCGGGCACCGGGTGATCGGCTCGGTCGCCGTCCGCCTGGTGAAGGCGGGCCGCTGGCCGGTCACCGTGGTGCCGTAGCGCGGCCGGGCCGCCCGGCAGGGGGCCGGGCGGCGGCGGGTAGGGTGCGTGACCATGACGGAAACGCCGGGCGCGCACCCCACCGGGCCCGCCCACCCGACCGGCAGCGACCTGCACCTCGACCTCCCCGCCGTCGGGGGCCGCCGTGCCGCGCTGATGGCGGCCCTGCGCGAGGCGATCCGCAGCGGCCGACTCGCCCCCGGCACCCGGCTGCCGCCGTACCGTGCGCTCGCCGCCGACCTCGGGCTGGCCCGCAACACCGCCGCCGAGGCGTACGCCGAACTCGTCGCGGAGGGCTGGCTGACCGCCCGTCAGGGCTCCGGCACCGCCGTCGCCGAGCGCGCCGAGCCCGTCCCGCCGAGCCCGTCCCCTCGACCCTCCCTGCGGCCGGGGCCCGTCCACGACCTGCGCCAGGGCCAGCCGGACGCCGCGTCCTTCCCGCGCACCGCCTGGCTGGCCGCCGCCCGGCGGGCGCTGACCGCGGCGCCCAACGAGGCCTTCGGGCCCGGTGATCCGCAGGGACGGCCCGAACTGCGCACCGCCCTCGCCGACTACCTGGCCCGCGTCCGCGGAGTGCGCACGGACCCGGACCGGATCGTGGTCTGCTCGGGCTTCGCCCACGCGCTGCGGCTGCTGTTCGCCGGCGGGGCGCCCGCCCTGCCGCCCGAGGCGACCGGGCCGCTGGCCGTCGAGGCGTACGGGCTGGGGTTCCACCGCGGGCTGCTGGCCGCCGCCGGGGTCGCCACCGTGCCCCTTCCGGTCGACGAACACGGCGCCCGGCTCGGCGGGTTGGCGCACCGTCAGGACGTCCGGACGGCCCTGCTCACCCCCGCCCACCAGTTCCCGACCGGCGGACCGCTGCACGCCGGCCGCCGCGCCGCCGTGGTCGACTGGGCGCGCGGGCGCGGCGGCCTGCTGCTGGAGGACGACTACGACGGCGAGTTCCGCTACGACCGCCAGCCGGTCGGCGCCGTCCAGGGGCTCGACCCCGAGCGGGTGGTCTACCTCGGCTCGGTCAGCAAGAGCCTGTCGCCGGCGCTGCGGCTCGGCTGGATGGTGCTGCCGGACCACCTGGTCGACCGGGTGCTCGCCGCCAAGGGCGAACGCGAGGGCTGGGCCAGCGCGTTGGACCAGCTGACCCTCGCCGAGCTGATCGACTCCGGCGGCTACGACCGGCACGTGCGGCGGATGCGCCGTCGCTACCGGGAGCGCCGCGACCAGCTGGTGGCCGCGCTGGCGGCGAGCGCCCCGCACGTCGGGGTCTCCGGCGTCGCGGCCGGCCTGCACGCCGTCCTGCGGCTGGAGCCCGGCACCGAGGGCGCGGTGCTCCAGGCCGCCGCCCGCCGGGGCCTGGGCCTGGACGGGCTCGCCGACTTCCGGCACCCGGGGATCGGCCCGGAGGCCATGCCGGTCATGGACGGCCTGGTCGTGGGCTACGCCACGCCGCCCGACCACGCCTACCCGGCGGCGCTCGCCGCGCTCTGCGACATCCTGCCGCCGCCCGCCTGAACCGGCCGGACCCGGGGCGGCCGGACCGGCACCGGCCTGCCGGGCGACGGGCCTCGGGTGGCCGTCCGGGGCGGCGGGCGAAGCATAGGGCCCCGGGCGGGGGAGTGGGGGCGGAACGCGGCCGGGCTGGTCCACGGTGTCCGCCCCCGACTCGTGCGTCGGTACGGACCGGGGCGGAGCGGGGCAACGGAACCGGTACGGCGCCCTACGCTCCTTGGTCATGCGCAGAACACATTTGAGCCGTGTCGCCCTCGCCGCGTGCCCGGCCCTCGCCGTCGGTCTGCTCCTCTCCGCCACACCCGCCCAGGCTGACACCCCGCTGCCGTTCACGGCCGTCTCCGACCGGCAAACGACCGTCCGGGGCGGCGAGTTCACCCTGACCCTGACGCTCAGCAACCCGTACGACACGCCGATCCAGTTCGTGTACCAGAGCGTTCAGCCGACCTACCAGACCAGTCTGGAGAACGGCCTCAAGTTCGCCGCCACGGCCTGCGGCACCCAGACCAACGGCTGCAGCGACAACGTCCACGGCGGGATCGCCCGGTACAACGTGCCGCTCGCCCCCGGTGCCACCAGCAGCTTCACGGTCACCTACACCGTGGCGCCGGACTCGACCTGCGGCGCGGCGACCAGGATCGACTTCTACTCCTACCTGTACTACGAGTACAAGGGGGGCGAGGCCAAGAACTCCGGCATCGTCGGCATCCCCGGCAGCCAGATCGCCTGCGCCTGACGCATCGCCCGACCGGCGCTGCCCTCGCCGCTTCCCCGTCGCACCCCCACTGCGCATCCCCGATCCCCCGTCAGGTGCCGGCCGCCCCCGTCCCGGCACCTGACGGGCCGTTCGCGTGCCCGGAGCCCGGTGGCGGGCCGGTGCCCATGGTCGGGGCGCAGCTGACCTGCCCCGTTTCGCCGCCCCCGTTGACGATCCGCTCCCGCCGATGTCGTACGGGAGGTACGCCTGTCGTACGGGAGGTGCGCCGCCTGTCCGCTTTGTCCGGGCGTGCGTGCGGTCGCGGGCGGGCGTCGGTCGCGCGGGATCCGCGGTGGCGAACGGATGTTCTCGCGACCCGGGGCCCGAACGGAATGGGACTGCTTCAGATTCACCCTATCGGGGGGTAGTCGGTCTCCGCGCGGGTCCGGCCGGGCGCTGGTGATCTAGGGTTCCCGATGGGCCGCCGGGAGACGGTGGCCGTGATCGCGATGAATCGCCAACACCCCCATCGATACGCGTGTCTGATGATCCGTCATGGCATCAGTCGGGGTGGGCAGGGACGACTCCGTCGCCGTCCGACCCTGACCGCGTGATCCGACCAGATGAATGGAGACCCCTGCCGATGCCCGTGGACACGAGCCCGGAGACAGCGCAGGTCCCGCAGCAGTCCAGCCTCACGACGGCCGCTGCCCGCAACCTTGCCACCACGACCAAGTCCGCACCGCAGATGCAGGAGATCACCTCCCGCTGGCTGCTCAAGGTGCTTCCCTGGGTACAGGCCGCCGGCGGCGCCTACCGTGTCAACCGACGGCTCACCTACACCGTCGGCAACGGTGTGGTCGAGTTCATCAAGACCGGCTCCCAGGTCCGGGTGATCCCCGCCGAGCTGGGTGAGCTCGCCCTGCTGCGCGGCTTCGAGGACGAGGAGGTGCTGACCGCCCTCGCCGACCGCTGCGAGCAGCGCGACTTCGGCCCCGGCGAGGTGCTCACCACCCAGGGCGAGGCCGCCGACCGGATCTTCCTGATCGCGCACGGCAAGGTCAACAAGATCGGCACCGGCAAGTACGGCGACGACACCGTGGTCGGCGTGGCCGGCGACGGCGACCGCTTCGGCGACGACGCCCTGCTGAACCCGGACGCCGCCTGGGAGTTCACCGCCACGACCGCCACCGCCGGCGTCGCGCTCACCCTGACCCGCCGCGACTTCGCCGCCATCCGGGACAACTCGCCGAGCCTCCAGGAGCACCTGCTCGGGTTCCTGGCCCTGCCGCAGCAGGCCCAGAACGAGCGCGGCGAGGCCGAGATCGCCATGTCGGCCGGCCACCACGGCGAGTTCGAGCTGCCCGGCGCCTTCGTGGACTACGAGCTCAAGCCCCGCGAGTACGAGCTGAGCGTCGCGCAGACCATCCTCAAGGTCCACACCCGCGTCGCCGACCTGTACAACGAGCCGATGAACCAGGTCGAGCACCAGCTCCGGCTGACCATCGAGGCGCTGCGCGAGCGCCAGGAGCACGAGCTGGTCAACAACCCGGAGTTCGGCCTGCTCAACAACGCCGACTTCGACCAGCGGATCCAGACCCACTCCGGCCCGCCCACCCCGGACGACCTGGACGAGCTGCTCAACCGCCGCCGCGACCCCGACTACCTGCTCGCCCACCCGCGCGCGATCGCCGCGATCGGCCGCGAGTTCAACGCCCGTGGCCTGTACCCCCACCACGTCGACCTCGGCGGGCAGCAGGTGCCGGCCTGGCGCGGGGTGCCGATCCTGCCGTGCAACAAGATCCCGATCACCAAGGAGAACACCAGCTCCATCCTGGTGATCCGTACCGGTGAGGACAACCAGGGCGTCATCGGCCTGCACCAGAACGGCATCCCGGACGAGTACCAGCCGTCGCTGTCCGTCCGCTTCATGGGCATCGACGAGAAGGCGATCATCTCGTACCTGGTCAGCGCCTACTACTCGGCCGCGATCCTGGTGCCGGACGCGGTCGGCGTCCTGGAGAACGTCGAGATCGCGCACCGCCGCCACTGAGGACGGCCGACAAGGGGCCCGGGCCGTAACCGGCCGGCTCGAAGATCGTTTGACCTGATGACGGACGGCCCGCCCCCGGAAGGCGGGCCGTCCGCCTGATCGTGCCCCATCACGTCTGATCGCGTCTGATCACGCCTGCCCGCGTCCTCCTGCGGGCCGGGCGGATCGCCCTGTTCTGATCCCGTCCCTGGCGACCCGAGAGGTGAGTGGAGCCCATGCCGCAGCGCCGGCAGTCCCGACGGATATCGCTGGACGGCGGTGGGGGTGCGGCCTCCGGTCGGCGGACCAGGCTGATCGGCGCCGCGGTCGGCGTGGTCGCGATGTGCGCCCTGGTCGGCGGCGCCTCGGCGTCCGGCACCGAACACCACGGCGGGGAGCAGCCGCACGGCACGACCGTCGACTCGTGCGTCTGCACCGGGACGGACGTGTCGGTGCAGGTCGGGCCGGGCGGGGACGTGAACGTCGGGGTCGACGTGGACGTCCAGGTCGGCGTCACCGTCGCCCCGACGGCCGACGCGCGGCACCAGGGTCCCAAGCCCCCGCACCGGCACCACCCGTGCCGCACGCCGAAGGCCGCGCCCGGACCGGCCTCACCACGACCCTCGGACACCACGGGGTTCCGCCAGCAGCCCGGCCGCCCGGACGACGAGCACGGCGGGGACGGCGGCCACGGCGGGGACTGGTGGCACGGGGACTGGTGGCACCACCACCATCACCACCCGCACCCCTGCCCGAGCCCGACGGCGACCCCGACGCCGAGCCCCACCCACACGCCCAGCCCCACGCCGACCCCGACGCCGAGCCCCACGCCGACGCCGAGCGCCACCCCGACGCCTTCGCCGACGTCGAAGCCCAGTCCGACTCCGACACCCGTCCCCACGGTGTCGCCGACCCCCGCGCCGACAACGCCGGCTCCCAGCAGGACGCCTGGGCCCACCTCACCGCCGGCGGCGCCCGCGCCTGCTCCGCCGCCCGCGCCGAACCCGCCCGCGCCGAACCCGCCTGCACCCCCGGCGCCGGCCCCGGCGGCACCCGCGCCCCCGCCGGACCCGGCGGCCCCCAGTCCGGCCACGCCGACTCCGGTGCGCCCGAGCCCGCTGTGGCCGACCCCGGCGGCGCAGCCCGTCTACCACGTGCGGGCGGCACAGCCGCCGGCCCCGCCGCAGCACCACCACAACGCCCCGGCGACGACCACGATGCTGCTGGTCACCGTGCCCGCCATCCTGGCGGCGGCGGCCCTGCGCCCGGGCCGTGGACGCGGCCGCGGCCGTTCCGGGCGGTCCTGACCGCCCCACCGAGGCGGCCCGCCCCGGCCCCGGTCCGGCCCTGGAGCCCGACCTGCCTGGGGCCGAGTCCGACCCTTTGTTCCGTCACAAGCCGAGCCAGAGAAGGGAGTTCCCATGTCCGAATGGTTGGCGTTGGCCATCGCGATGGCGGCGGCCTGTGCCGTCGTGGTGGCGGTGGTGGTGCTGCGGCACCGCCGGGTGGGCACCGAGAAGAACGTCGACGAGACGCCGGACGTCATCGACTACATCACGATGATGATCGGCGTGGTCTACGCGATCGTCCTCGGTCTCGCCCTCGCGGGCGTCTGGGAGGCGCGCGGCGCCGCCCAGGACGACCTGTTCCGGGAGGCGCAGTCGTTGCAGGAGGTGAGCGACCGGGCGGTGGTCTACCCGGCCGAGTTCCGCGACCAGGTCCGGGCCGACGTGGACGCCTACGTCTCGTACGTGGTGAACGTCGAGTGGGAGTACATGCGCAAGAACGGCGAGATTTCCGACAAGGGCACCGAACTGCTGGACAAGCTGCGGGTGGACGTCGCCACCCGGCCGCCGGCCTCCGAGCTGGAGTCGCAGTCCTACCAGCCGATCATGGACCGGATCAGCCAGGCCGACGACGCCCGCAACTCGCGCGGGCAGAACGCCGGGCCGACCATGCCCGGGGTCGTCTGGTTCGGCCTGATCACCGGTGCGGTGGTGACCGTCGGCATGCTGTTCGCGCTGCAGATCCGGCGCACGCCGAGGGAGTTGGTTTTGGCGGGCTGCTTCAGCGCGCTGATCGCGTTCCTGCTGTTCATGATCTGGGACTTCGACGATCCGTTCGGCCGGAGCGTCTCGGTGACCACCCAGCCGTTCGTCGACCTGTTCCCCTCCCTCGGGCTGAAGGGCTGAGCACGGCTCGCTGAACCTCGCCGAAGCACGGTGGGGGGGGGGGGGGGCGTCGGCCGGGGCGCCGCCGGGGGGGGGGCGGGGGGCGTGCGGGCGCGCGGGGGGAGTGGTGAGATGTGGGCGGG
>NZ_JBHWIO010000004.1:0-11826 GCF_042732075.1 Kitasatospora sp. NPDC059812 | reverse complement strand
CACCCCTTTCTCGCCTCCCCCCGCGCCATGTGTGTGTTGTCCTGGCACCGCCTGTCCCCACCCCCCCCCCTCCTGGGGGGCCCCCCCGCCGCCCGCCCCCGGCCCCCCACCGGTGTGCGGGGCGTCAGCGCAGGCTGCCGTCCATGGAGTTGAGCAGCGTGCCGGAGGCGTCGTCGTTCTCCAGGGAGAAGGCGAACAGGCCGCCGAGGCCCTTGCTCTTGGTGTAGGCCCCGCGCGCCTGGATGGCCTGCGGGGTGTCGCCGGTCCAGAAGTTGGTGCCGTCGTAGACCCAGCTGCTCTCGGTGACCGGGTCCCAGTGGGTGGTGGCGGCGGTCGGGTTGAGCTCCTTCCAGGCGGCCAGTCCGGCCTCCTGGCTCAGCGGCTTGGCGGCCGTCGGGCCGGTCGCGCTCTGGTACAGGCCGTAGTTGGAGCCGGCCGGGACGCCCGTCCAGCCGCGCCAGTAGAACGGGATGCCGAGCACCAGCTTGTTGGCGGGGAAGCCGCCGGGGATGCCGTACTCGGGCAGGCCGGTGGTGTACGCGGCGAGCATGGTGTCCACGTTGTACTTGCGGGTGCCGGGGGTGATCGGCGTGGTCGGGTCGGCCGGGCTGTCGTGCAGCGGGTCCTGGTGGTTGGTCGGGCCCTTGGCGTCCCAGGCGCCGTGCATGTCGTAGGACATGACGTCGGCGTAGTCGAGGTAGTTGCCGATCTTGTCGGTCTCCAGCTGGGCGATCTTGTCCTGGCCGCTGGGCAGGGCCGCGGACAGCAGGTAGCGCTTGCCCTGGGCGGAGCCGAGCGCGTCCAGCTGGGTGCGGAACTCCTTGAGCAGGAGGGTGAAGTTCTGCTTGTCGGCGGGGGAGTAGTGGTTGCCGGTGTGGCCGCCGGCCGAGCCCGGGTACTCCCAGTCGAGGTCGACGCCGTCGAAGATGCCGGCCGCCGTGGCCGCGCCGCCGGAGGCGTCGCCCGCGACGCCGGTCGGCAGGTTCCCCTTGAGGAACATGTCGACGCAGGAGGAGACGAAGGTCTTCCGGGAGGCGTCGGTGGCGGCCGCGTCGGAGAAGTACTTGGAGTACGTCCAGCCGCCGATCGAGATGGTGAACCGCAGGTTCGGGTACTTGGCCTTGAGCTGGCGCAGCTGGTTGAAGTTGCCCTTGAGCGGCTGCTCCCAGGTGTCGCTGCTGCCGTCCACGCTGGTGCCGGAGTTGTAGTCGGACTGGTAGTCGGCGTAGGCGTCGCCCGCGCCGTCACCGGCGTTGGGGTTGTTCTCGTTGGTCGAGTCGGAGGCCTTCACCGCCTGGAAGCAGGTGAGCTTGGTGGGGTCGATGTTGGCGAACGCGTAGTGGATGACGTCCAGCTTGCCCGCGGCGCCGCTGGTGTCGACGTTCTTCGGGTAGTACGCGTTCTCGTAGACGCCCCACTGGTCGAAGTAGGCCGAGCGGACGGGCTGTTGCGCGGGGGCGGCGGCCGTCGTGGTGCTCACCGCGGCGGACTGGGCGGAGGCGTGGGAGCCGGAGTAGCCCTGGACGCTGAAGGTGTACGCCTTGCCGGGCAGCAGCGAGCTGACGGCGACGGAGGTGCCCATCGAGGTGGCGACCAGCTGGCCGTTGGACCACACCTTGTAGGCGATCGGGCCGTCGCCGGTGGTCAGGGTGGAGGGCTGCCAGGTGAGCACCACGGCGCCCGCGGTGACCTTGCTGACGGCGACGCCGGTGGGCGTGGTGACCTTGCCGTCCCCGGCCGGGCCGCTGGCGGTGGCCGTCGCGGTCGGGCTGCCGGATCCGGTGGGGCTGCCGCTGGCCGTCGGGCTGCCGCTCGCGGTGGGGCTGGTCGAGGCGGTGGGGCTGCCGGATGCGGTCGGACTGCCGGACGCGGTGGGGCTTCCGGAGGCCGTCGGGCTGCCGCTCGCGGTGGGGCTGCCGGTGGAGGTGGGCCCGGCCGGGCCGGTGAGGCTGAGGTCGTCGGCGTAGTAGGCGCCGGTGCCGTACCAGCCGTGGGTGAAGACCGTCACCGAGGTGGTGGTGGCGCCGGTGGTGAAGGTGGTGCTCAGCTGGTTCCAGCCGGTGCCGCCGGGCGTCCAGACCGAGGAGTTGACGCCCGTCCCGGTGGCACCGAGGTAGACGTAGCTGCCCTGGACGAAGCCGGACAAGGTGTACGTGGTGTTCGGCTGGACGGTGACGGTCTGCTGGCACTGCGCGGTGTCGGAGGCCGAGGCCGCGCCGCTGAGCGCGTAACTCCCGCCGTGCACCGGGGTGGTGACGACGGAGCCGTTGGCGCAGGTCCAGCCGGCCAGGGTGCCGGCCTCGAAGTCGCCGTTGGCCAGCAGGTTCACCGGGGCGGCCGAGGCGGGGCTGAGGGTCAGGGCGAGGGCGGCGCCGCTGGTGCTGAGCGTGGCGGCGAGGGCCAGGGCCATGGCCCGTCTGCGCGGAGCGGTCCGGCGCCCGGCGGCCTGGGCGGGCCGTGCGGGCATGACGCGGTCGTGCATGCGGTGTGTCCTCCGGATGTGTGGGGGTTCCGGCGGTGCGTGGCCCGGGTGGGCCGGGGGAGCCGCCTTGGCGCTGTGGGGGCGCGCGGGCAGGTGGAGCGTGCCGATGTACGGACGGCGGGCGCGGCGGGCCGGCTGACCCGCTCGCGTCACGACATCACAGATTGGACTGGACCAATATTCGCCGTCAAGGGTGTCCGCCCGCTGGACCGTTCCGGGCCGCCGCCGCCCGGGCCCGGTAGGTTGACCGCTGCGGAGCAGGCCCGCCGAACGGAGGACTCGCCATGGACAGCCAGGACTGGGACGACCGCTACGCCGCGACCGAGCTGGTGTGGGGCGCCGAGCCCAACCGCTGGGTGGTCCGCGAACTGGCCGGCCTCACCCCGGCCCACACCCCCGGTCATGCCCTCGACCTGGCCGCCGGCGAAGGCCGCAACGCCATCTGGCTGGCCGGCCGGGGTTGGGAGGTCACCGGGCTGGATTATTCCGCCGTCGCCCTGGAACGCGCCGAGCGGCTCACCGCCGACCTGCCCGACGAGGTCGCCGACCGGCTCACCTGGCGGCACGGCGACGCCCGCACCTTTGAGGCCCCCGCCGCCGGCTACGACCTGATCCTGGTCGCCTACCTCCAAGTCCCCGCCCAGGACCGGCGGACCGCGCTGCGCCGCGCCGCCGCCGCGCTCGCTCCCGGCGGCACCCTGCTGGTGGTCGGGCACGACCTGAGCAACCTCACCGAGGGCGTCGGCGGCCCGCAGGACCCGGCCGTGCTGTTCACCCCGGAGGACGTCCTCGCCGACCTCGCCGACCGCGGCCTGCGCACCGTCCGGGCCGAACGGGTGCACCGGACGGTCGGCCCGGAGCCCGGGCACAAGGGCGAGGGCGACGGCGTCGCGGTCGACGCGCTGGTGCGCCTGGAGCGGGGTGCCGAGTGACGGGGCAACGAGTGGTGGGAGACCAGGTGGCGGGGGGCCGAGTGATGGAGCAACGGGTGATGGAGCACCGAGTGGCGGCGCGGCCGGCCCGGCGCACCCTGCTCACCGGCCTGGCGATCGCCGCTCCGGTGGTGCTGGCGGGCTGCTCGGCCTCCTCCGGCAAGGCCGGCAAGAAGGCGGGCAAGGACGCCGGCGCGGCCAGGGCGAGCGACGCGGGCGGCGAGGCCCTGGTGATGATCATCCGCCACGGCGAGAAGCCGGACGGCAACCACCCGGGGCTGGACGAGAACGGCGGCCGCGACGGCAAGTCCCTGACCGAGCGCGGCTGGTCCCGCGCCAGGGCGCTGCCCACCCTGTTCGCCCCGCCCGCCCCCGGCCTGCGCACCCCCGCCCGGATCCTCGCCGCCACCGACCAGGGCCCGCTGGCCGGGGCGCACCGGATGCGGCAGACCGTCACCCCGCTGGCCGCCAAGCTCGGGCTGACCGTCGACACCGGGTACGCCGAGTCCCAGGAGACGGCGCTGGCCGGCGCCGCCCTGGCCGGGCCCCAACCGGTGCTGATCTGCTGGGAGCACTCGCGGATCCCGCGGATCGTCGAGGCGCTCGGCGCCGCCGGCAGCGGCGCGCCCGCCACCTGGCCGGACCGCTTCGACCTGGTCTGGGTGTTCGCCCGCCCGGCCGGCGGGGCCTGGACCTTCCAGGAGGTCCGCCAGCACCTGCTGGACGGCGACGCCTGATCCGCCTGCCGGCGTACGCGATGTGACGAAGAGTCAACTAGCTTGTGAGTCATGAGAATTCGCGCGTTCTTCGCCGCCGCGGCCGTCACGGCGCTGCTGCTGTCCGGCTGCGCCGAATCCGGCTCCGAGGGCGGGCCGCAGCCCCGGCCGACCCGGGCCAGCGGCGCGCCGCCGACCGGGGGCGAGCGCCGGGCCGACGGTGCCGAACTGCTCTACCGGGCCGAGGGCGGTCGCAGCGCCCAGAACCCCGCCTTCGCCCCGGACGGCCGCTCGGTGCTGCTGACCGAGTTCAGCGAGGGCTACAACAAGGGCGCCGCCGCCCTCGGGGTGCTGCCGCTGGACGGCGGCCGCACGCCGCAGAAGGTCCTGGAGGATCCCGACAAGGCCGCCGTCAACCTTCCGGGCACCAGCTGGAACGCCGCCACCGGTGCCTTCACCTTCGCCACCGACCGGGAGTCCGGCCACGACGAGGTCTGGCTGATGACACCGGGCGGCAGCCCGGAGCGGGTCACCCGGCACGAGGACGGCAGCGGCTACAGCGAGCCGAGCTTCTCCCCGGACGGCGCCTGGATCGTCTTCCAGCAGAGCTGGGAGCCGGAACACGCCGCCGTGCACGGCGACGACGCCGAACAGGACTCGCTCTGGAAGGTCCGCCGCGACGGCGGCCCCCCGGTCCGGCTGGTCGACGGCAAGGGCACCGGCACCGACAACCGGCAGCCGAACTGGTCGCCCCGCGGCGACCGGATCGTCTTCCAGCGGCGCGCCGCCGGCAGTGAGAGCTGGGCGCTGTGGACGGTCGGCGCGGACGGCACCGGCCTGCGCCAGGTCACCGACGTGCCGGGCGAGCACACCGATCCCACCTGGTCCCCGGACGGCCGGTACCTGGTGTTCTCCTCCAACCTCGGCGACCTGCCGAACGCCCAGGTCTTCGTGGTCGCGGCCGACGGCGGCCGCCCCGTCCGGGTGACCGGCGACGACGGCTCGTACGACGGCGCGCCGAGCTGGTCCCCGGACGGGAAGTGGATCGCCTTCGAGTCCGCCCCGGGCGGCGAGGCCAACCCCGCCGCCCTCTGGCGCATCCCCGCGCCCGCGCTTTAGGACCGGACAGACCTAGCCCGCCGTCACCGTCACCACCGAGTACTGCACGACGGTCAGCGGCACGCTGACCGTCGCTCCCGTGACGGTGTACGGGACGGGCTTGGGCGTCGGGTCGGTGCCGTCCGGGGTGGCGACGGTGACGGCCGTGACGGCGGCGCCGGCCGGGAGGGCGTAGGAGAGCGTGCAGTTGGCGGGCGTGGTGCGGAAGGCCGCCGGGGTGTCGCCGAAGTTGGTGAAGTTCACCAGGTGGACGACGGTGTCGTTGCCGAGCCGCCGCGCGTCCAGGAAGATCCGGCGGTCCCCGGCCAGGGTGACGGCGGGCGGTGCGGACTGGCGGACGGGGGCGAGCAGTTGGTCGGCCGAGGCCTGGTCGGTCTTGGTGAGGTAGCTGAGCCCGGCCCGGTTGCGGACGTACCAGCAGGTGCCGCTGCCGTAGGCGTTCTGCTTGGCGGCCGGCAGTGGGCTTCCGCGCCGCAGTCCGAGCACGTCGGAGAGGGCGAACTCGGTGCGCTGGCCGCCCAGTTCGTCGAGCGCGGTGGGCGCCGGGCCGGTGATCACGATCGTCCCGCCGGCCGCGACGAAGCCCCGCAGCACGGCCGCCTCGGCGTCCGAGACCGCCTGGAGGTCGGGCAGCAGCAGCACCTTGAACCGGGCCAGGTCGGCGGCGGCCAGGCCGGGGCTGGGCACCGTGTCGAACGGGATGTGCGCGTACACCAGCGCCTTCACCGCGCCCCGGAACTCGCCCAGCCAGGGGACGGAGGCGCAGCTCTGCTCCGGGTCGTCGCCGCCCCACCAGTCGGCGATCCCGGCCGGTGCGGTCGCGTTGACGTACATCCCGATGCCCGCGCCCGGGCTGACGTAGTCCCGGGACGGGCTGGAGTGGTAGACGCCGACCTGGGCGGTCGAGGCGGCGTTGTAGAGCCGCTCCTGGTTGGTCTGGACGAAGCGGTACATCCGGGCGCGCATCGCCGCGTCCACGGTGTCGTTCTTGTACGGCGTCTTCACCTCGTAGGGGTTGCAGCCGGTCGCGATCAGCTGGGACATCACCAGCGAGGCGTCGTCGGCCTGCCAGCCGTAGGAGAACGCCCAGGCGGGCTTGGTGCCGCTGGCGCCGCGCGCGTACTTGTACATCGAGATGAGACAGACCCAGTCGGAGGCGGTGGCGTGCCGCATGCCGTCGTAGTTGCCGAGGATGTCCACCTCCCAGACCTGGCTGACGGCGCCCTCGGCCTGGCGCAGGTAGCCGCCGTCCAGGCCGATCGAGGTGGCGTAGCGGTAGTCCATCGAGACGGTTTCGACGAAGGTGACCAGGTCGGGGTTGACCGCGCGCCCGGCGGCGGCGATGTCGAGCTGGAACTGGAGCAGGTTGCGGTGGCGCCATTCGAGGTAGCGGCGGAACACCGGGTCGGCGAAGTCTGCGGCCTTGGGCAGGGCGAGGCCGGTGTCGGCCTTGAAGGCGGCCGCGCCCCAGGTGGAGGCGTCGCACCAGGAGAGCACGCCGTCGAAGTAGATCGGGACGTCGGGCCAGATGCCGTCCACGCCGGTGGCGGCCACGCCCTTGATCCGCTTGAGGTAGTAGTCCCGCCAGGGCGAGTTGGGGCTGAGCCAGACGCTCTCGTCGCCTGGGTCGACCCAGACCACCACGCTGCCGTAGAACACGTTGGGCTTTCCGGCGAGGTCGCGCTGCACCCAGGCGCCGCCCTGGTCGTTCTTGTAGAACGAGCGGCCCTTCTCGCCGCCGGGGGAGATCAGCTCCAGGGAGGGGTAGTACATGACGACCTTGAGGCCGGCGGCGTGCGCCAGGCCGGTGAAGGTCTTCACCTCGGCCATGTGGGCCGCGAACTCGGCGTCGGTGAGCCAGTTGGAGAGCAGGGTGTCGAGTTCGATGACGCTGACGTTCTGCGCCTTGAGGGCGTCGACGGCGCTCTGCATGTCGGCGGGCTCGTTGAAGGTGCCGTCGCCGACGCGGGCGAACCGGGCCCAGTCCGGCCAGGGCTGCGCCGTGGCGGCGGCGCCCGGGAGGGGGGCGGGTGCGGGCGCGGACTCCGGTACGGGCGCGGGCGCGGGCTCCGGGGTGGCGGCCCAGGCCTGGCCGCCGGGCAGCAGGCGGACGGCGGCGAGCGCGCCGCCGGTGCCCAGGCCGGCCCGCAGCAGGCGGCGGCGGCCGAGGCGCGAGGTGGTGGCGGCGGTGGCGGGTGCGGGCGGTGTTCCTTCGTGCTCGGACATGGTGGTCCCCCCAGCGTGGGTTGGCGGATCACGGGAACGTGCGCGGAACGCTCGGTGCGTCGGCGGCCGTTCTCCCGGTCGGCGGCGCCTCCGGGCCGACCCTAGACCGCGTGCCGCCCGCCTGTTCGGCCCCTGTTCGCGGCTACGCCAGACGTCGGATCGCCGGTTGCCAGGTTGACCGAGCCGGATTGCGCGCCCGCCCCGCGCAAGCTCCTCCCCGGGGCGCTTGACAGTGTGCAGACCGCCCCCGGTGGTGACGGCGGGGGGAGCGCGGGGTAGGGGTGCTGGGAGCGCGCCGGTCGGATGATCATAGAAGTTCGACAGTGCTGTAGATTCACGGCACGGAGCGGCGGCAGGGACGAGGAGGGCACGATGAGCGTTTCGCTGGCCAAGGGGCAGAAGATCAGCCTGGAGAAGCCGGGCGGCGGTCAGCTGAGTGTGGTCCGGATGGGCCTGGGCTGGAAGGCCGCGCAGCCCAAGGGCTTCTTCGCCAAGCTGCTGGCCGCCGGTCGGGAGATCGACCTGGACGCCTCGGCGGTGCTGTTCTCCCAGGGGCGGCCGGTGGACGTGGTCTTCTTCCAGCACCTCAACAGCAATGACGGTTCCGTCCGGCACAGCGGCGACAACCTGGTCGGCGGCGCGGGCGACGCGACCGACGACGAGTCGATCACCGTCGACCTGACCAAGATGGCCGCCGAGGTCGACCAGATCCTCTTCACCGTCAACTCCTTCACCGGCCAGACCTTCCAGGAGGTCGAGGCGGCCTTCTGCCGGCTGGTCGACGAGCAGACCGGCGCCGAACTGGCCCGGTACACGCTCACCGGGGGCGGCCCGTACACCGCGCAGATCATGGCCAAGGTGCAGCGCACGCCCACCGGTTGGCAGATGACCGCGATCGGGCAGCCGGCCAGCGGGCGGACCTTCCAGGACCTGATGCCGGAGCTGGTCAAGCACCTGTGACCCGGTCCGGGGCCGGCCCGTCGCGGCCGGCCCCGTCGCGGGCCTTGATGTCAGCGCACTTCCAGGTCGCGGCGCCGGAACCCGGCCAGCGCCAGGGCGATCAGGGCGGCCGCGACCAGGGTGAGTGCCGCGAGCGGCGTCCAGTCCATGGCGGCTGCCGGGAGCCGGGGCACCTGCCCGAACGGGGAGAGCCGGTCCAGGCCCGCCGGGAGCTTCAGCAGCGGGCCCAGGTACCCGATCACGAACGCGTACGCCGGCACCAGCCAGGCCAGCTGCGTCGCCCGGGGCAGCCAGCCGTACACGGCGGCGGCGAAACCCACCGTCACCCACTGGGCGGGCGCGAACGCCAGGGCCGCGCCGAGCAGTCGCGGGAACGCGCCGGCGTCACCGATGGACAGCGCCCCGGCCAGGCCGAAGCCCACCCCCGCCGCGAGCAGCACCGCGGTCGAGCCCAGCAGCGCCGCCGCCAGGTGCCCGCCCAGCCAGCCGGACCGGGACACCCCGGTGGCCAGCACCGGCTCGGCCCGCCCGGCGCTCTCCTCGGCGCGCGGGCGCAGCGTCGCCAGCACCGCGTAGACCGCGCCGACCACCGCCACTACCAGCAGGGTCATCGCGGCGAAGGAGTCGGTGAGCGAGCGGCCGCCGAGCCGGGCGAGGGCCTCCTTCAGCTGGTCGACGTCCTTGACCATCGCGTCGGCGCCGCCCAGCAGTGACCCGTACATCGCGCCGAGCAGCAGCAGCGCGACCGCGAAGCCGCCCAGCAGGCCGCGGTGCAGGCGCAGGGCGAGGCCGAGCGGGGTGCCGAGGGCGGGGCGCGCGGTGGGCGGCCCCGGACGGGCGGCGCGCAGGCCGGCGCCCACGTCCCGGCGGGTGCTCAGCGCGAAGCCGGCCGCGCCGGTGACGACGGTCAGGGCGAGCGCGGGCAGCAGCGGCCACCAGTGGTCGTCCACGAAGGGGTAGCTGCGCTGGAGCCAGCCGATCGGGGAGGCCCAGGAGAGCCCGTTCGACCCGGCGTCCCCGGCCGCGCGCACCGCGTAGGCGGCGCCGAGCACCGCGAGGGCCAGCCCGGAGGCCGTCCGGGCGTGCGCGGTGACCTGGACGGCGACGGCGGCGACCGCCGCGAACAGCAGTCCGGCGGCGGTGGTCGCGGCCCCGAACAGCAGCGCGCCGCCGGTGCCGAGCCCGGGGACGCCGAGGGCGGGCAGCCCGGCGGCGAGCAGCACGCCGAGCGCGAGGTCGGCGACGGCGGCGGCGCCCAGGGCGGCCGCGAGCTGGGCGTGCCGGCCGACGGCGGCGGAGCGGACCAGCTCGGCCCGCCCGCTCTCCTCCTCGGCCCGGGTGTGCCGGGCGACGGTCAGCACGCTCATCAGCCCGGCCAGCACCGCCAGCAGGCCGAGCAGCCGGTGGCCGAGCATGGCGCCCCAGGTGTAGTCGGCCAGGTAGTGCCCGGGGCCGGTCATGGCGAGGACGGCTGAGCCGGCGGAGGCGTGGGCGATCGAGGCGCGGTCGGCGGCGGTCGGGTAGAGGGTGTGCACGCTGTTGGCGCTGGCGAGGGTGAGCAGGCCGAGGCCGAGCACCCAGGCGGAGAGGCGGAGCCGGTCGCGGCGCAGGGCGAAGCGGAGCAGCGTGGCGGTGCCGGCCAGGGTGGTGTGCGGGCGGGGCGGGCGCGGGGCCGTGGCGGGCGCGCTGGTCGCGGTGGTGGTGGCGGTCATCGGGCGGCCTCGCCGTCGAGCGGGTGCCCGTTGGCGGCCAGCTCGTCGCCGTAGTGGCGCAGCATCAGCTCCTCCAGCGTGGGCGGGTGGCTGACCAGGCTGCGCAGTCCGGCCTCGCCGAGGCGGCGGATGGCGGCGTCCAGGTGGGCGCCGTCCACGGCGAAGTGCACCCGGGCGCCCTCGGTGCGGACGGCGTGCACGCCCTCCAGCGTCTCCAGTCCGGTGACGGGGCGGTGGGTCTCGGCCTCGACCGTGGTGCGGGTGAGGTGGCGCAGTTCGCCGAGGCTGCCGGTCTGCACCACCCGGCCGTGGCGGATGATGCTGACCCGGTCGCCGAGCTTCTCCACCTCGTCCAGGATGTGGCTGGACAGCAGGACGGTCCGCCCCTGCCGCCGGGCCTGGAGGACGACGTCCTGGAAGACCACCTCCATCAGCGGGTCGAGGCCGGAGGTCGGCTCGTCGAGCAGCAGCAGTTCGGCGTCGGAGGCGAGCGCGGCGACGATGGCGACCTTCTGCCGGTTGCCCTTGGAGTAGCTGCGGCCCTTCTTGGTGGGGTCGAGGTCGAAGCGCTCGATCAGCTCGTCGCGGCGGCGGCGGTCGAGCCGGCCGCGCAGCCGGGACAGCAGGTCGATGGCCTCGCCGCCGGTGAGGTTGGGCCACAGTTCGACGTCGCCGGGGACGTAGGCGAGGCGGCGGTGCAGTTCGACGGCGTCGTGCCAGGGGTCCTTGCCGAGCAGTCGGGCGCTGCCGCCGTCGGCGCGCAGCAGGCCGAGGAGCACCCGGATGGCGGTGGACTTCCCGGCGCCGTTGGGCCCCAGGAATCCGTGCACCTCGCCGGTCTCGACGGTGAGGTCGAGGCCGTCCAGCGCGGTGGTCCGGCCGAAGGTCTTGCGCAGGCCGGTCAGGGTGATTGCCTTCGTCATGCTGCTGAAGCTACCGTAGTTTCAGAAAAACGTGAATATTGGGAAGGCGTTAAAGTTCAGTCGAGTTGTTGATCACCGGAGAGGGGAAGGCGCGCGTGGTGGAGCGGGAAGCGGAGCAGGGGCGCGACGAGCAGGCGGTGGCGGACTTCGTCGAACGGTTCGCGGCCGAGCTGGCGTCCGCGGGCATGGGCCGGATGCCGTCCCGGCTCTTCTCCTGCCTGATGGCCGAGGAGAGCGGCGTGCTGACCTCCGCCGAGCTCTCCGAGCGGCTGCGGATCAGCCCGGCCGCGGTGTCCGGCGGGATGCGCTACCTCATCCAGATCGGCCTGGCCGCCAAGGAACGCGAGCCGGGCTCGCGGCGCGACCGCTACCGGGTGCTGAACGACGTCTGGTTCGAGTCGCTGACCCGGCGCGACGAGTACCTGCTGCGCTGGGTGCGGGTGCTCAGGGACGGCGAGGCCACCGTCGGCGCGGGCACCGTCGCGGGGGCGCGGCTGGGGGAGAGCGCGGCCTTCTTCGCGTTCATGGTGGACGAACTGCACGGCATGCTCGCGCGGTGGCGGGTGCACCGGGAGGGGCTGGGGCCGGGGGCGCTGCCGGGGGCCGGGGCCGGGGCCGGGTCGGATCCGGCGTAGGGCTCGGTCTCGGTCTCGGTCTCGGGAGCGTAGCGGGCGGGGCGGGGAACGCGGACGGGGGGCGCCCCGGGGGGGGGCGGGGGGCCGGTTTTGGGGTGTGTGCGCGGTGTGTATTAAAAAA
>NZ_JBHWIO010000003.1:182528-205134 GCF_042732075.1 Kitasatospora sp. NPDC059812 | reverse complement strand
CCCCGCGCCGGGGGCCCGGCCCCCCCCCCGCCCTTTAAAACGCCCCCCCCCCCCCCCCCCCGTACCCCGGGGGGGGCCGGCCCTACCCGGCCGGCCCCGCCGCGGGCTTCGCCCGTTTCCCCCGCTCTGAGGACCGGTTCACCCATGGCACCCCGTCACCCCGCCCTCGCCCGCCTCGCCCCCGGCGAGGGCCGGCTCACCCTCGGCCTGGAACTGCCCCTCGACAACGACTGGGGCCCGTCCCGGCAGGCCACCGACCGTACGGCCGGCCGCCCCCACGGCGTCCCGGACCTCGCCGACCACGCGCGCCTCGCCCGGCTCGCCGACCGGCTCGGCTTCGCCGGCCTCTGGGTGCGCGACGTCCCGCTCTTCGACCCCGTCCGCTTCGGGGACGCCGGGACGGTCTTCGAGACCTTCACCCACCTCGGCCACCTCGCCGCCGTCACCGAGCAGGCCGTCCTCGGCACCGCGGCCGTCGTCCTGCCGCTGCGCGAACCGCTGCTCGTCGCCAAGGCCGCCGCCACCGTCGACGCGCTCTCCGGCGGCCGGATGCTGCTCGGCCTCGCCAGCGGCGACCGTCCCGTCGAGTACCCGCTCTTCGGACGGGACTTCGAGGCCCGCGGCGCCGCCTTCCGCGAGGGACTGCACACCCTGCGCGCCGCCTGGCGCCCGGGCCCGCTGGAACTGCCCGGGGTCGGTCTCGGCCTGGACTTCCAGCTGGAGGTCCTGCCGAAACCGGCGGAGGCGGCGGGCATCCCGATCGCCGTCGCCGGAGGCGCCCAGCAGACGCCCGAGTGGATCGCCGAGCACGCCGACGCCTCGCTCAACTACCCCCGCGACCTGGGCGCGCTGCGCCTGCGGACCCGCCAGTGGCGCGAACTCGCCGGGGAGAAGCCGTACGTGACCCCGATGGTGCTCACCCTCCAGGAGGACCCGGACGCTCCGGCCCGTCCGATCCGGCTCGGCCTCAGCACCGGCCGCAACGCCCTGATCGAGCACCTGGAGACCATGGCGCTGTTCGGGGTCTCGCACGTCTCCTTCAATCTGCGGCCCAACGACCGGCCGGTGGAGGAACTGCTGCAGGAGCTCGCGGAGTACGTCCTGCCGCGCTTCCCCGCATCCGGCGCGTAGGGCTTGCATTACCGCGCGTCTGCAACTATTGTTAACGCATGCAAGACGCGCTCGCATCTATTGCGTGGCCTCTTGCGCCCCGCACCCTCCGTTTCGAAAAGGCACCACCATGTCCCTCAAGGAACTCCTCCCCGGCAAGCTCGGCTACGGCACCGCCCCGCTCGGCAACATGTTCCGCGCGATCCCCGACCAGGAGGCCGCCGCCACCGTCGAGGCCGCCTGGCAGCACGGCGTCCGCTACTACGACACCGCCCCCTTCTACGGCGCCGGCCTCGCCGAGGAACGCCTCGGCGAGGTCCTCTCCACCAAGCCCCGCGACGAGTACGTGCTCTCCAGCAAGGTCGGCCGCGTCATCCTCGCGGAACTGGAGGAGGGCGCCCGCGAACTCGGCGAGAAGGGCGGCCTGTTCGAGCACGGCAACCCCAACAGGATGCTGCACGTCTGGACCGCCGAGGCCACCGAGCGCTCCATCGAGGACAGCCTCAAGCGCCTGCGCACCGACCGCCTGGACATCGTCTGGGTCCACGACATCGCCCAGGACTTCCACGGCGACCAGTGGCTGGCCAAGTTCGAGGAGGCCCGCACCGGCGCCTTCCGAGTCCTGTCCCGCCTGCGCGACGAGGGCGTCATCGGGGCCTGGGGCCTCGGTGTCAACAAGACCGAGCCGATCGAGCTCACCCTGTCCCTCGACGAGCCCCGCCCGGACGGCTTCCTCCTCGCCGGCCGCTACACCCTCCTCGACCACGAGCACGCCCTCCAGCGCCTGCTGCCGATGGCACAGGAGCAGGGCGTCGGCATGGTCGTCGGCGGCCCCTACAGCTCCGGCATCCTCGCCGGCGGCACCCACTTCGAGTACCAGGAAGCCCCTGCGCACATCATCGAGCGCGTCACCCGGCTCAAGGACCTCGCCGCGGAGCACGGCGTGAGCATCAAGGCCGCCGCCCTGCAGTTCTCCCTCGCCCACCCGGTCACCGCCGCGGTCGTCGCCGGCGCCACCAAGCCCAGTCGCATCGCCGAGGACCAGGCGGCGCTCAACGAGACCGTCCCCGCCGCGTTCTGGCAGGAGCTGCGCTCCGCCGAACTCGTCAGCCCGGCCGCCCCGCTGCCGTACGGCGCCTGAACCACCCCCGACCCGTCAGGAAATCCGATCATGGCCTCCACCTCCGTCAGCCGCATCGTCCCCGCCTCCCCCGACAAGGTGTGGAACCTCATCGGCGGCTTCGACTCCCTCCCCGACTGGCTCCCGTACATCCCCGAGAGCACCGCCCTCGAAGGCGGCCGCGTCCGCCGCCTGCGCAACCCCGAGGGCGGGACCATCATCGAGCGCCTCGTCGCCTTCAACGAGGCCGAGCGCCACTACAGCTACGCCATCCTGGAAGCCCCGTTCCCCGTCAACGGCTACGTCTCCACGATCCGCGTCCACGCCGTCCCCGGCCAGGAGAACGCCGCCGAGGTCCAGTGGTCCGGCCGCTTCAACCCCGACGGCGCCACCGAGGCCGAGGCCGTGGCCCTCTTCACCACCATCTACCGCGACGGCCTCGCCGCCCTCCACGCCACCCTCGCCGCCTGAGACCCCTTCCTCCCGCAAGCCCGGGTACGCCCCCGCGTACCCGGGCTGCCGGCCCGTTCGGCGAGCGTCCGCCATTCTCCGAACTAAGCTTGACTCTGCCGAGGACCTTGAGCCGTGGTCAACTGCCGAGCGTGCGCCAGGACTTCGACCGGGGGATCCCCTGCTGATCCAGGAAGGCCTGGAAAGCAGTCGGCGATCTAGGTGAAGAGGTTGGTGACTCGCATGTACGAAGCGGGATTTGATGTTCCGTATCGACTTTGACCGAAGCTCGATGCGAGCACCGTCCGAGAAGCAGATGACATCTCTTGGCTCGACCAGCGAGATGAATCTTCGATACGCATACTTCGAAACAGATGCACAGCTCGCCGCAGAAGGCCTGGATGAGTCCTTCAGGATCATTCCCATCCTGGACTTCATGTTCTGCCTGATCCTGGCAGCCGACAAGGTGGGACGCGGAGAGGCAGGAGAAGTTGATTTCACCGAAAACTCCGCGTCCATCACGTTCCAGCCCGCGGGTTCGAGCCTGACGATCCTGTGCTCTTGGAACCCTGTGTCGGGTCGATGCAGCACTGACGACTTCATACGCGGCACCCTCCAGTTTGCCACGGAAGGGCTGGAGTTCATTGTCGAGAAGTATCCGGCCTTCGCGGAGAATCCGACCCGCCACAAGCTTCTGGCGATGAAGGCGGGGCTGGAATCGGGGCTGGAACACCAGCCGCGCTAGTCAACTGGCCCGGCCTGCGACCTGGTCGATTGCGGGGATGCCCAGGAATACAGGTGATTCCTTGCGACGACGGGCGCCACGACATCCGTCCTGCGGGTCACCGGGGAGGGGGAGTGAACTCGGCGCGAAGCGCGTCCAGGACGGAGTCGACCTGGCCGACGAAGGCGCCTCCATGCTGTAGCCGAAGTTCCCACCCGATTGCGTCGACAGCTCAACCGTCACAGCCCGGCACCACCTTCACGGAGCATCCCAAGCTTTCCCGGCGTCAGCACAAGCCGGCCGCTTGCACTCCTCAAGATCAACCAGGAGATGCACCCTGGCGGTATCGGTGCCCATTCCATGGACCGGCGCCCGCGCCCGGGCCGGCCTGCGCACGACCGATCGCGTGGATTCCATCGCGCCCGGTGCCGTCCGTCCGCCCGTGACAGACAGCCCGTTGCGGGGCGCTCCCGCGCGGCTTGTTCACTCGAACCCTCGGTCGCTCGGGCGAGAGCCTGCCTCGGGTGCGAGGCGGGGCGAATCTCGCACGACAGGGCGACGGTTTTCCTGGACGATGACGGCTGCTGGTGCACAGGACAGATGTGATGGTGAACGGGATGACAATGACGGGGAAGTCGCTGGAAGCGCTGGACGCCGTGGTGTGGGAAGAGCTTGCGACGGGGAACTCCGTCGACTCGGCCGATGATGTGTCGCGGGCGCTCCGCCGGCTCGCCCTCGCAGGCGCGGAGGCGACCGAAGAAGACTGCTACCCGCTGTACTCCCTCGTCACGAAGGAGGGGCGTGAGACGCCGTCCGCGACGTCGGTGACCTTGCCGTTCGTCGTCGCGCTGGCCGGCGATCCGGCCATGTCCACAGGCGTGCGAGTGGAGCTCGTCGAGCTGTTGGTGGCCTTGCAGGCACCGGCGTTGGTGGGCTTCGACTGGACGGGAGCGCGTGCGCTGCTCGCGGATCCGGAGCCGGCGGTGCGGCGCGAGGCACTGCCCCTGGCCGGGGGGATCGTACGGCTGCTGGAACGGTGGCAGGTGGAAACTGACCCGACGGTACGCATCCCGCTGCTGCTCGCCCTCGGTGAGGCGGTAGCCGCAGCATCCGGCGAAGCCGGGCGCGGCGACGAGGTCGACGAGGCGCGGACGGTGCTGACGGAGCTCGTGGACGGCGACGACCCGGCGTTCCGCGTCGCGGCCGTGCACGCCTGGGCGCAATTCGACCGGGATCTCCCGGTCCGGCAGTTGGACCACCTGATCGAGGTGTACTCCGAAGCCGCGTTGCGGCCACGGTTCGAAGAGGTCTGGTACACCCCGGGTGTCGAGGGTCCCTGGACACGCGAGGACTTGGTCCGCTCTACGGCGTGGAAGCTCGCGCACGATCCCGACGCCGAAATCCGCTTCGCCGTCCGGCTGGCCGAGGCGGCGGACCGCACCGGGGACGCCGCGCTCTGCCGGGAAGCCCTGGACGTGTCGTGGCGCCTCCTGACCGAGCGGCGTTCCGCGGAGGCAGCCCTGCTGCCTCTGGCGGGCGGGCTGCTGACCAGTCCGGACGGAGCCGTGCGGCTGCGAGCCGCGAACATCCTCGCGGTGCTGGGCCCGGCGGCGGCCCGCTACGCCGACCGGCTCGCCGCACTGCTCGACGACGACTCCGCCGACGCGTACCTCGACGGAACGGTCGAAGAGATCGCCCGCTGGGCGCTGGCCCGGATCGGTGACCCGCGCGCCCTGCCGGGCCTGATCGAGCAGCTCCGAGCGCAGGAGGAGGAGCAGGGCCGCGGCTACTGCAACGCCGATCCCCGGAGGCCGGACGTCACGGACGTGCTGGTGCCGCTACAGGCCCACGCGGACGTCCTGCTGCCCACGATGCGGGAGGCGATCCGGGAGGGCGGGGCCCGCGGCGGTGCGACCCGCGCTTTCCTTGAAGTGCTGGAGGCCTGGGGCCAGGACGCACTGCCGGCCCTGCCCGATCTCCTACCGCTGCTCGCAGACACCTGGACCTCCGTCCATGTGCTCCGCATTCTGCGAGGCCTGGGGCCGGCCGCTGCCTGGGCCGCACCGGCCCTGAGTACCTGCGAAGTCCTGGACTCCCCGGGCAACCACGCGCTGGTGGCCGGGACCGCCGAGTACATCGTCAGTGACCGGGCGGCACGGCTGCGGCTCGTCGGCGACGCCGTCATGACGGCGTCGGAACCCTGGTACGGGCCGATCGACACCCTGGGCGACTTCGGCGCCGACGCGGCACCCTACGCGGCCCGGGTCCGGTTCGCCATGGAGAACAGCACGCACTGGACACGCCTCACCGCCGCGGCCACGCTCTGGTCGATCACCGGCCGGGCCGAACCGAGCATGCGGGTCCTCGAAGAGTTCGTCCTGCCGATCGCCGACGGCGGCGACGGCTTCCACCTCTTCCGGGAAACACTGCAGGCACTGATCCGCATGGGCGAGATCAGCCCCGCGATCCGGGCCGCGCTGCTGACGGTTCGGCAGTCGGACCGCCGTCTCTGCACGGACGGGGGCTACCCGATGATCGTCCGCGACAAGGAACTGCGCGCACTGGTCGATCAGGCTCTGGCGGGTAGAACCCTCTGACGGGTCAGCACCCTCGGTCGTAGATCGCTCGCAGCCACGGTTCCCTGACGGCGGGCATCCTCGCGAGCGTGTACCGGAACGCCTCCCTGGACGGCTGGAACGGGTACCACGGGTGCGGAGGCAGCGGGTCGTCCCGCTCCACACCTGCCGGCAGCCCGCCTACTACCGGTAGCCGCGTCCGGTGTGGCGGGAAGGCGAGTTCGGTCCAGAGCGCGGCATCCACAGGTACCGGTACCACCCCGGCGCGCGGCTGCCACATGTCTCCGGTCTGCGGATGGACCGGCACCAGCGCCAGGTCAGTGGCCGGCTCGCCGAACCCCGGCCCAGCCAGGTTCAGCCGCTTCGCACCTTCCCTGGCGGGCAGCAGCGTGCCAAGTGCCCGGCCGAGGAGCTCCGCGACCGGCCCGGGCGCCACCTCGACCGGGGCGCCCCCGGCGGCCACCACCACCTGGGCGAGAGCCACGCCCGCCGGGATGTCCCGGTACTTGCTCAGCCGGTGCCACAGCGCGCCGGTGGCCAGCAGCTCCGCCCAACCCATGATCGGCCGCTCCGGCGGGCCGGGCAGCCGCACGACCGCCGCCGGGACGAGCCGGACGACCTGCCAGCACCCGCAGTCGTCCATCCTCGTTCCCACCGGCAGATCGCAGCCTAGACAGGCAAGGTTCGGCCCGTCCCTCCCGTCGATCCCCATGCAGTAGCCATCGGCCCGTTCGAGGATCAGCCCGGTGTTGCGCACGTCGCCGGGCGCGAGGAGAACGGTGTCCGACGGCCCGTCGGACAGCGCGCCGAACGGCGCGAAGCGCCCCCGTTCCGCCGCCTCGCGAGCCCCGACCTCGTCCCACTGCCGCCACGGCGGCCCGTACGGTGTGGGGTCGACGGCGTAGGACCCGGCCTCCAGCAGTGGCGGGTGCAGCTTCTCCCAGTGGGTGTCGGCGAGGTGGATCGGCAACGCCACCTCCGACACCGCCGCCGTCAGAACCGCACCGCAGCCCGCACACCCGAACACCGCCAAGCTGTTCCCTCCCGCTGTCGAAGCCCCTGTATCCCACCAAGCAGGCGGACCGGGGAGCAAGGGGTTTTCAGACGGACACGCCCCACTGACAGGCAGCGCGGGCCTCGACGTCCAGGTAGCAGACTCAGGCTGGGTCGCGCCTGGGGCTCCCTGGCTCGGTGCTACGGCGCGCGATTTGACCGAAGGCGGGCAGGCCGAGGTGGACGACGGTCGACGCGCGTGCCTTCTCCGCATCGATTTGGGCGATCTTCTCTTTGGCTGCAGCGAGGCTCGAAGGGGTCACCTGTCACCCGTAACTGCCCGGCATCAGGCACCGCGAGATGCTTCAAGTCCCCCTCGGAAGAGCCAAGTTCATCCAAGCGTGGAAGCTAGCAGAAGGCCCTCTGAACTGCATAAACGCGGAAGTTGGTTCAGTCAATACGCCGCGCCCGCCGAGCGCGCAGAAGACCCGGTTCAGCGGCTGGGTGCGGGCGGTCTCGATCGCGGCGAGCAGGTTGAAGGACTGCACGTCAGCCTTGCCGGTGCAGAGAACAAACTGGCCCAGATCAACCGACGCCGCGACCATCGGACCGTCGTCGACCTCGGCATCCCCACTCCGCAACTAGCCTCCACAGCCTCGCCGGCCCGGCCGTGACCGCCTACCATAATCAGGAGGAACAGGGAAGCAACGAGCTGCGACAATCAGCATATGACCAGCCAGGAGATCCTCTTCGACTGCCGAGGCCACGTATATCGCAGCGTGCTTGAAGTCGTCCCGTACATCGATGGAGCACCGCTCACCGACTTGATCGACCAGTTCGAGACGGACGCTGAGATGCAACCATCCGGAGACGCCTACGGGGGCCTTATCCCGCAGTTCTTCCAGTTCGGCTCGATGGAAGACCATTTTCATGGACGATCCAACGGAGCGACGGGGCCGAAGACTCCCGTGCTCGGCTGTGAATGCGGTGTGTGGGGATGCTGGCCGTTGATGGCCAGCATCACTGTGACTCCTGACCACGTGATCTGGGACTCCTTCGAGCAACCTCACCGCAAGACACGCGACTATTCGGGGTTCGGCCCGTTTCAGTTCGACCGTCTTCAATACGCTGACGCCGTGCAGGTTCTGAGCGCAGTGCTGAGCTCTGACGAGATGTGAGTACAACCCATCGGCTCATCACGGGAAGGAAGAAGTCGTGTTTGACCACGTCATCGGGCTGAGCTCCGAGGAGGCCGCACGCTGGGCCGCGCCGGTCGAGCAGTCTCGGCCAGTCCTTGAGAGCGGCGGAATGGAGTCTGTCCAGACCGTCCTGGCCGAGCGCGGAATGAGCATCATCCAGGCGATCGCAATCACCCGGGCACTACTTGGGAATGCGGAGACAACGCTTCGAGTCGCCATCGACATCGTGGCCACGAGCAAGGCTCGGCAATAAGTTCAGAGAATCGGCAAGGGCTCGACCATCTCGGTCAACTCGGTCCCGCACGACCTCGTCGAGGAGAGCGTCTGAGTCCGCTTTCACGGCGACGACCTGATCGTCACCGCCATGGTCGCCGGCAGCGCGGCCGAGGTCGCCCGTCATACCCGCTCCACGCCGGGCAACCCGCGCATCGCCGACGAGCACTACCCCGACACCCCGCGCGGGGAGCGCACGCCGAAGCCGCCCAACCCGGTCGAGGCCCAGTTCCTGGCCATCGGACCTGGGGCGGCGGCCTGGCTCATCGAGGCTGCGGCCGCCAGCACCCGCCGGATCAGGGCGAAGGTGGCCGACGCCATCGCACTGGCCAAGCTGTACGGCACTGCCGACGTCTACCGGGCGCTGGGCACCGCCGCGACGGTGGGCCGCTTCGCCGAGGGCGACCTGCTGTCGATCCTGGACCACCAGGGCGAGCACGACCAGGTCGAGCCGATCCGCCACAGCGAGACCCACCGCCTGCAGCCGGGCACTTCCGCCTGGTCCGGATTCGAGTCGAACTGAGCCGATCCGGCCGGCCCCCGGCCAGTGGCTCAGCCTTCGTCGTCGACCAGACGGCAGGCGCCGGGGAACGACTCCAGGAACTCCCGCCGGTGCGGGTCCGTCTCGGCTTCGGCCAGATCCGTGAGCGCCCGCAGGAACCGGTCGAGCTGGTCCTCCGGCAGCCGCTGCAGCACTCCGGCCACGCTCTCCATCGTCTTCACCGTGGAGTCGGGATCGACCTCGTCGTCTTCGCAGCCGTCGAGGAACCGGACGGTGTCGACGACCAGCCCGGCGAGAACGGGCACCAACGGGTCCGTGTCAGTCATCCGGGCAACCTACCCGACCCCCAGGACAACAAGGACAACAGCCGGCCGACGGCATCGAACCGCCGTCGGCCGCGATCAGAAAGAGCACACCGCTACGAACGACAGCCCCACGGTCCCCGCGCCACGACACCGAATGCGTGCCAACCACGGTAGCGGGCACTGGGCGGTCACCGGACCGGTACCGGACAGCCGGCGCCGGTAGGGGATGTGGGACCGCGGGCGACAGAGGGGGTACAGCGGGATGGCCGCACTGTCACAGCCCGTCTTGTCCTGGCAGCCAGTTGGAGGGCGAGGGCGATCTTGACTGCGAGGCTCCTCGGCTCGCGCAGGTGGCAGGCCCCGGCGGGGTCCGCTGCCATCACCGGTCCGGCTGCCGGTACTTCCGGCTGAACCGGGGCCGCCTGGACCCGGAGCAGGCCCGGCAGTGGCTGGACCAGCAGAAGCGGCTTCGCGCGGATCTGTTCGGACCGCTGGCGCACGCTGTGGAGCACGGTGATGAGCAGGCGGCCGATTCCCTGCTCGTCCAGGTGCACTTCAAGGCCGCCCGCGACCGCACCGCCGAGGAGCACGAGACCTCCGCTCAGGCGGCCTTGTTCCTCAAGAGCCTGCATTCCCTGACGCAGTCGCCACCCAAATGGGGTCCGACCAGGCCGACGCCGCCGACGGGCGCCAGGGGTAGCGGTGGCTGCACAGGCCGAAGTGGTACGGGTCGACGGCAAGGTGGCCCAGGGCCCGGCGGATACAGCCCAGTCGGCGGGGTGGCCCTTCTCCAGGTGGGTCAGAGCGCGGGCCGCAGCGGGGGTGTAGTGCAGCGTCGGCATCACGGTCTCCTTCGTGAGGGTATGCGGAAGGGCCCGCCTCCCGGTGGGGAGGCGGGCCCTGGTGGCGGGTGGTACGGAGGCGCTGTTCGTCGGGGAGCGGCCGCTGGCAGCGGGTGCGGGCGTGGGTCAGAAGGCGGGGCGGGCCTGGCGGGCGGTGGCGATGCACTGGACGTCCAGCGCGGCCTGGCGCTTCATCAGGCGTACCCCCATGTCTGCCACGGCTTGCCGTTGCAGTCCCACAGCCACAGACGCTGCGGGTTTCGGTCCGCCTGTGCGGGGTCTGCGTCCAGGCAGCGCCCGTTCCAGGCGTTCACGATTTGGCCCGTGTCGGTGAAATACCACTGCTGGTTCCTGGGCTGGTGGTCCCATCCCTGCCACGAGTAGCGGGTGATGGCGCTGCCGTTGCTGTCCTGGAGTACGGCGTCCAGGGTCAGCGCGTCGTAGGCGGCGGCTCCGGTCCGACCGCTCACCGTGGCGAGGCCCCACTTCTGCCAGTCCGCCCAGTTGCAGTCCCACCCGTAGACCTGGCCGCCGTTCCAGGACTGACCGGGATCGGCGTCGAGGCACTTGCCCGAGTAGGCGTTCCGGATGTACAGGTACCCGCCGTTCAGGGCCCGCGCCTTCGCGGCCGGTTCCTGAGGGCCGAACCGGTCGACGAACTCAGCGAAAGAGATCTCGTGTCCGCGGAATGATGTCGGCAACGATACCGACTCGTCACCGCTCTGCGCCACGGCCACGCTTGACGGCAGTACCGTGGCGGCCGACGCGGCAAGAGCGATAAGCGTCGTCAATGTCCTCTTCATGGGGTTCCTCCCTTAGGGTTGAAGCGACTGAAATTCCACCTTTTCGGTGGACATGCCGTTTCGGAACCGAAAGTGGTCCGATTGGAGGCCCAGTGCCGTGATCTTCCCGGGCCGCATGGGAGCTCCTTTCGCCGAAGGCCGCCGAGAGCCGTCCAGGCTCTCGGACCCGGTGGAGGTCCCACCATGAGAGCTGCTCTGGTTGTCCATCAACGAGAAACCGGCCAAACGTCAGGTGAGCGGCGGACAATCCGGTTTGGCCGCGGACAAAGCAGGGGCGCGGGGTGAGTGGTACTGGCCGCCCGCAGGGGCGGCTCACGGGAGGGACCGGGCCGCTCGGAGACGTGTCGTGCCTAGGCAGTGGACAGCCGTCGTGCCTCCCACAGCAGCACTGCGGCGTCTGCGGCCTCCGGCGACGGAGAGGGGGGCGCCTCACGCAGGAAAACGCCCGTCAGCGTGGCCAGTTCGCAGGCGTCGATCCCGAGCAGGGCAGCGAAGTCTGTCACCAAGCGCGGCGTCAGCTCCTTGCGACCGGAACCGATCACGCCGCAGGTGGCCGCGGACAGGTACGTGGGCGTCACGAACGCAAGCGTCCTCGCTATGCCCATCCAGTTCAGGTTGCGGTACTAGAGCATGCGGATCACCCACGTGCCTGGACCGCCGGGGAGAGACACGAGCGGCTTCGGGGCGAAGCTGGAACGCCGTTCTTCCTGCGGCAGTGAGCGGATCAGGGAGAAGCACGATCTTGGTCTGACCATCGAATGGGCCGCCGACGACCTTGACGCCGACGGTGTTGTTGACCACCTCGCCGGCGAGCCACCGGTCGATGGTCTTCATGTGCTCGGAGTTCTCGGCGTCCATGGGCAGAGCGGATCACGACAGCAACCGGCGGACAAGAGGCAGCGGCACGTCGAGGCTGCCGGCCGCGATTCGTAGAGGGGTGCCGTCGCGGAGCACGGCGAACAGGACGTCAGCCCGGCGTCTGGCCAGGCTGAGGAATGCCTGAGTGTGGCGTTTGCCCTGACCGATCTTCTTGTCGTAGTAGGCGCGGGAAACAGCCGACGGCGCAGCAGTCCGCCGCTCTGGCCGAGGACCAGCAGGTCCTCCGGCCGGTCGGCGGCCTGGACGAGGGCGGGCCCGGTCTCGCCCCGGATCACCAGCGGGCGCAGCGGCACGCCGGGGTCGGCACCGCCGAACGCCGCGTCGAGGGCGTCCAACAGCCGCTGCTCGGCCGCCTCGCGCACCGCGGCGAGCAGCGGCGGGCACGGCGACCGGCGATATCCGAACTCACCGCCGGGCGGTTCCCAGGCCAGCACCGGCACGAGTTCGGCGCCGCGGTGGCGGGCTTCCGCCACGCCGCGGTGCAGGGCGGCGAGGCTGCCGAGCGATCCGCTGACCCCGACCACCACTCTGCCGCCGCTGCTGCCCTCGTGCCGTCCGTCGCCGTGCATGATCCGTCCTCGCGTCGTCGTTGCGTGCCTGGTGCGTCGCCCTCCACCCAACCGCCGTGCCCGCTGCGGCCCGCCCGTCCTTGACGCCTTCCTGACGCCCCGGGCCGCCTTCCCAGCGCACTCCGTACGCGCGCTCCCCGCGGAGCGGTCGTCCAAGGTCTCTGCCGGCCCGGCAGGAGGGCTCTTCCTCCCGGCGCGCGGCGGTGAGCGCAACGCTCGGCGGTGTCCTCACGGCGGCGGGGGCCGGTGGCTTCGCGGTCGTTCCGGTGGATCGCCGACCCCTTGAGCGGCGGCGGTGGTGGCGTGCCAGCTGACGGGGAGGGTGAGCGGTGACTTGCTCGGGGATTCGTCGTCCCAGGCGGGTTCCTGTCCTTCGGCGAGGTGCAGTCGCGGGAAGCGGTCGAGCAGGGCTTCCAGTCCCACGGCCATCTGGGCCCGGGCCAGGTGCGCGCCGATGCAGTTGTGCGCACCCCGGCCGAAGGTGAGGTGCGGGTTCTCCGCCCGGCACAGGTCGAGCCGGTCGGCGTCGGTGAACACCCGTTCGTCGCGGTTGGCCGAGGCGAGGACGGGCAGAACGGCGTCGCCCGCGCGGATCCTGCGGTTGTGCAACTCGATGTCCTCGACGGCCTGGAGGACCACGACGCCGTTCATGACCGGTATGTACCGTAGGAGTTCCTCCACCGCGCCGGGTATGAGGCCGCGGTCGTCGCGGAGCCGGGCGTACCGGTCGGGCGCGGTCAGCAGGGCCACCACGGCGTCGGCCAGGAACATGGTGCTCGTGCGGTAGCCGGCGACCAGCATCGAGAGTCCGAAGGTCACCACGCTCTCCCTGTCCAGGGTGCCGGGCCCGCACGCGTGGACCAGCCCGGTGAGGATGTCGTCGGCGGGCTCGCGCCGCTTGCGGTCGAGCAGTGACGCGATGTACTCGCGCAGTTCGGAGGTGACCTCGCGGCCCTCGTCCAGGGTGACCATCGCCCCGAGGGCGGCGTCCGCCCTGGGCAGGAAGTACTCGCGGTCCTCGTAGGGGATGCCCACCAGCTCGCACATGGCCAGCAGCGGGAAGGGCTCCAGGAAGCCGCCGACCAGGTCGCCGGGCTGCCCGGCGGCCGTGAAGTCGTCCAGCAGCCCATCGGCCGACCGGCGCAGTCGGGGCAGCCGGCGCCGGACGGAACGGACGCTGAACGGTTCGGCCAGAGCGCGGCGCAGGGCCTCGTGGCGGGGGCCGTTCAGTTCCATCATCGTGATCAGGCCCGGCTCGTCGTCGGCGGCCCGGTCAGGTCGGGGCGGCCAGTCGTTGATGGTCGGCCGGATCAGCCGGGGGTCCGCGATCAGGTCCCGGACGTCCTCGTAGCGGGTGGCGTACCAGGCGGTGGCGCCGATCGGCAGCCGGACCTCCGCGAGCGGGCACTCCCGGCGCAGCCACCCGTACTGCGTGGGCGGGCCCATGGTGCCCGGCGGCGGCAGGGGCAGGTCGATGGCGGGCGGGTCGGCGGCGGGTTGTGGCGGTGAGCTGCTCACTGGCGGTGCTCCCTGGTCGCGTACGAGGTGGCCGGGTGTGAGGTGGTCGCGTACGAGGTGATCGCGTGCGAGGTGGCCGGGTGTGAGGTGGCCGGGTACGAGGTGATCGCGTGCGAGGTGGCCGGTCGGGTCTCACCAGCTGACCGGGAGGGTCAGCGGTGACTTGGTCACGGATTCGTCGTCCCAGGCGGGTTCCTGTCCTTCGGCGAGGCGCAGCCGCGGGAAGTGGTCGAACAACGCCTCGACTCCCGCGGTCAGTTCGGCGCGGGCCAGGTGGGCGCCGAGGCAGTTGTGGGCTCCTCGTCCGAAGGCGAGGTGGCCCCCGCGGCCCGTGGTAGCGCCGGCCCGCTCCAGGTCGAGCCGGTCGGCGTCGGCGAACACCCGCTCGTCGCGGTTGGCGGAGGCCGGTACGGGAATGACGGCGTCGCCCTCGCGGATCGTCCGCCCGTGCAGTTCGATGTCCTCGGTCGCCAGGAGGATCACGGTGCCGTTCATCACCGGCATGTAGCGCAGGAACTCCTCCACCGCGCCGGGCATCAGCTCCCGGTCGTCGCGCAGGCGGGCCCACAGGCCCGGCCGGTCGAGCAGGGTGTGCGCGGTGTCGGCCAGGAAGAAGCTGCTGATGCCGAAGCCGACGGTGAGCATGGACAGCCCGAAGGCCATCACGTCGTCGTGGGTCAGCTCGCCGTCGTCGCACCGGCGGACCAGCCGGGTCAGGACGTCGTCGCCGGGCCGGTCCCGCTTCCGGGCGATGAGTGCGGCGACGTACTCGCGCAGCAGGCCGGTGACCCGGCGCCCCTCTTGCGAGGTCACCATGCCGCCGAGGGCCGCGTCCAGCACCGGGAGGAACCGGTCCCGGTCCTCGAAGGGGATGCCCACCAGGTCGCAGAGCACGAGCAGGGGGAAGGGGTCGGTGAAGCCGGCGACCAGGTCGCCGGGCGGGCCGTTGTCCTCGAACGCGCGCAGCAGTCGCCCGGCCAGCCCGCGGATGCGCGGCAGGTGGTCGCGCACGGCCCGGGAGCTGAACGGTTCGGCCAGCGCCCGGCGCAGGGCCGTGTGCCGGGGGCCGTCGAGTTCGGCGATCGTGACCAGGCGCGGCCCGTCGTCCTCGGGTTGCCCGGGACGCGGCGGCCAGTCGTTGATGGTCGGCCTGATCAGCCGGGGGTCCGCGAAGAGCATCCGGACGTCCTCGTGCCGGGTGGCGTACCAGGCGGTCGCGTCCATCGGCAGCCTGACCCTGGCCAGGGGGCAGGTCTCGCGCAGCCGCGCGGACTCCTCGGGCGGCCCCATGGTGCCCGGCGGCGGGAGCGGGAAGTCCAGGACGTCCGGCTCGGCGCCGGCCCCCCGCGCACTGGGCGGCCGTGCGCTCATGCCCGCGCCTCTTCCGGGTGGCGGGGGCAGGGGCGTTCGAGGTAACCGGTGGTGTAGAAGTACTCCAGGTAGCGGTCCAGCAGCTCCGCGTCGACGGGAGGGCAGTGCAGGCCCGAGGTGGCCAGGTCGTGCTCGACGTTGGCCCGCCCGACGGTCGGGAAGGTGCCCTCGAAGTACATCTCCTTGACGGACATGTCGGCCTGCTTGCAGCGGTCCACGCACAGCGAGACGAACGGGGCCGTGGGGCTCGTGGGGTGCTGCGCGACGTGGCGGACGAGCTCGCCCACCCACTCCTCGTAGGGGAGCCGGGAGATCCGGTGGCCGGCCCTGTCCATCCGGTCGAGCATGTCGCACAGGCTCGCGGCGCGGGGGTTGGTCATGTGGTAGGTCCGGCGGGTGGCGCGGTGGGTGGTGGCGATGTGCACCAGGGCGTCGGAGAGGAAGTCCACCGGGACGAAGTCCAGCGGCAGCCGGATGTCGGGGGCGAGCCCGGTCTCGCTGATGGTCTTGAACAGCGAGCAGATCGCGGTGTCGGTGTTGCACGCGCCGGTGTGCCGGTCGCCGGTGATCTCGTACGGACGGTAGACCGCCACCGGCAGGCCCTGGTCCTGGTCCGCGGCGTCGCGCAGCACCTCCTCGGCGACCCACTTGCTCTCGGCGTAGCCCATGGTGAGCCCGTCGGCGTGGTCGAGCGGCAGGTCCTCGTCGACGTGCCGTACGCCGGCGGTTCCGAAGCCGGCGAGCACCGCGATGGTGGAGAGGAAGTGCACCGGCACCCGGCGCCCGGCCGCCAGTCGGATGAGCTCCCTGGTGCCTTCCACGTTGGTGCGGCGCAGCGCGTCGTACGGATAGATGAAGTTGACCTGCGCGGCCGAGTGGATCACCAGGTCGACGGTGTCGGCGAGTTCGTCGGCGCGGCCCGGTTCCAGTCCGAGGCCGGGTTCGGCGAGGTCGGCGGGGAGGCACACGATGCGGTCGGCGGCTTCGGGGGTGGCGAGGCCGAAGCGGGCGAGGTTGCGCATCACCTTCTGCCGGGCGTGGGCGGGGGCCCGGCTCCGCACCGGGCAGCACACCCGGGCGTCGGTGCGGCGCAGCAGCGCGTCCAGGAGGAAGGCGCCGACGAAGCCGGAGGCGCCGGTGAGCAGCACCTCCGCGGGGTGGTGCCAGTCCGGCTCCGGCCCGCGCGGTTGCGGGAGGGTGAAGCCCAGCCGTACCTCGGCGCGGAAGTCCACCGGGCCCGCGTCGGCGTTCACCCTGCCGGGCGGGCCCTGGACGGCGACGACGGCGGCGGTGAAGTCCTCCAGTGTCGGGGAGCGCAGCAGGCTGTGGACGAGGGTGCGGCCGTGCCGGGCGTCGAGGCCGAAGGCGGCCAGCGCACGGGTGACGGCCTCGGCTGCCAGCAGGGAGTCGCCGCCGATGTCGAAGAAGCTGTCGCCCGGCGCCGGGTGCACACCCAGCACCACCTGCCAGATCCGGGCCACCGTGTCCTGCGGGCCGAACGCGGTGCCGTTCACCGCCGCCGGGACGGCAGCCTCCTCGGTCGCCGTCAGCCTGCGCAGCCGGGCGCGGTCGACCTTGCCCCCGGCCGTCACCGGGAACCGCGCGAGTTCCACCAGCCGCGCGGGCACCGCGGCCGCGGGCAGCCAGGTGGCGAGAGCGCTGCGGATGCGGTCCAGGGTCAGTGCCTGGCCGGGGCGGGCCGGGGTCACGTACCCGATCAGGGCGTCGCCCTCCCGTTCGACGACGGCCTCGCCCACCGCGTCGTCCGCGCGCAGCCGCGCCTCCACCTCGTCCGGCTCGATGCGGTGCCCGCGCAGTTTGATCTGCCGGTCCACCCGGGCCCGGTACTCCAGTACGCCGTCCGGGTGCCGGACCACGCGGTCACCGGTGCGGTAGAGGCGCGTACCGGGCTCGACGAGGTCGTCGACGAAGCGCTCGGCGGTCAGCCCGGGGTCGCCGAGGTACCCCAGGGCGAGCCCGTCCCCGCCGACGAGGAGCTCGCCCTCCTCACCGGTGTCGGCGAGCGTGCCGTCCGGGCGCAGCACGTGACAGGTGGAGTTCTCCAGGGGGAGGCCGATCGGCACGGCCGTCGCCTCGGGAGGCAGGTCGTGCAGCGCGTGTGCGGTGGATACCACGCTGTTCTCGGTCGGGCCGTAGAAGTTGACCACGGTGGTGTCCGGGCAGGCCGCCAGTATCGCGCGGGCCAGTTCCGCGTCCATCGCCTCGCCTCCGGCCGAGGCGAACCGCAGGGACCGCAGCGCCGAGGGCCTGGTGCGCGCGATGTGGTGGAACACCCCGGTGGTCAGGTAGGCGATGCTGACCCGCTCGGAGAGCAGCAGCGATTCCAGGGCGGTCGGCGACAGCAGTTCCTCCTGGTCGGCGATCACGATGCAGGCGCCGGCGAGCAGCGCGGGCCAGATCTCGATCGTGGAGGCGTCCGAGGAGAGGCCGTAGGCGTGCAGCACCCGCTCACCGGGCCGCGGCCGCTGCCGGACCAGGTCGGAGGCGGCCAGCCGGACGACTCCGCGGTGCGGGATCGCCACGGGTTTGGGGCGGCCGGTCGAGCCGGAGGTGAACATCACGTAGGCGCAGTCCGCGGGGAGCACCCGGGCCTGCGGCACCGCGGCCGGGTCGGTCGGGGTGGCCGGGGCGCTCGGAGCCAGGCCACCCAGGTCGATGCGGGAACGCACGTGCCGGATGCGGCGGGAGCTGCCGGGCAGCGTGACGACGGTGTGCACCCCCGCGTCCTCGGCCATCGCCTGCAGACGCGCGGGTGGTGAGGCGTCGTCGAGCGGGACGTAGGCCGCACCGGTCTTGAGGATGCCCAGGAACGCGACCAGCGCCTCCGGAGAGCGGGCCCCGCACACCCCGACCGTGTCGCCGTACCGCACGCCGGAGTCGTGCAGCCGGGCCGCCACCGCGTCGGAGCGGAGCTTGAGTTCGCCGTAGCTGATGCCGCGGCCGTGCTGTACGGAGGCGATGGCCCGCGGGCGGTGCACCGCCCGGGCGTCGAACAGCTCGTGGAGGCAGCGATCGCGTGGATACGGCACCGCCGCAGCGTGCTCGGCCGCCTCCTGATGCGTCGTTGTTCGGGTGTTCATCGGGACGTCACGCTCTCTGCCGCACACGGACCGCGCGCGGGAAGCTAGGGTTCGAACTCCTTGGCGAAGGCGGCGAAGTCGGCGGTCCGCCATCTCTCGGGCCTCATGCGGATGAGGACGTCGTCGGCCAGCTGCCGCCGGTTGGCGTCCAGGTACGCCGCCGCCGTGTCCGCGTCCAGATACCGGCGGGCCAGCTCCTCGCGTGCGGCCGGCGGCAGCGGGTCCTCGACGGCCACCACCGGCCCCTCCACGCTGACGTAGCGGTAGGGCGCCGACTCGACCTGCGCGCAGAGGCTGAACCGGCCCGCGCTGCGGATGAGCCGGGCCTTCAGCGTCGTCCGCCCGGTCTGGATCGTCACCAGCCCGCCGGGCCGGTAGGAGTACCAGAGCGGGACGAGCAGCGGTCCGCCGCCGTCGCGCGCGTCGTCCACCCCCAGGATTCCCACGTGCGGGCTGGCGAGGAACGCCTCCCGGGCTTCGACCGACATCCTGAGATCCACTGGTACCGCCTCGATTCGGCAGGAGACGCATCCGGTATCGGCAGGAGACGCATCCGGTATCGATTCGCGCAAGGGAAGGTGAGCCGGCGGGGGCCTCCGGGCGGCCGGCGTGTGACCGCCGCAGGTCTGTGCGGGTCCTCGGTCCTTCTCGTCCGGTGCACACGGCCTTCGGGAACCCGGTGGGGCGGCCAGGGCAGGGCCGGGCTCTCTCCTCCACATTTCCACCACACCCGGGTGGCCCGCATCCCGGCGGCCGCGCACGCGGTGCCTCCGATCCCCCGCCGAAGCGCACGACGGGCGCTCCGGGGGGATCCTGCCAGTGTCGGCCGTCAGGTGGTTCCCGGCTGGTTCCAGGAGAAGGAGGGGCACATGAGGGCGGCCATCCGGGCCGAGGGCCTGGTGAAGGACTTCGGCGACGTACGGGCCCTGGACGGGGTCGACCTGGACGTGCCGGAAGGGACGGTGCTGGGCCTGCTCGGCCCCAACGGCGCCGGCAAGAGCACCACGGTACGGGTGCTCACCACCCTGGTGCGGCCCGACGCGGGCAGCGCCCACGTGGCGGGGGTGGACGTGCTCAAGCACCCCGGCCGGGTCCGCAGCCTGCTGGGCCTCTGCGGCCAGTACGCGGCGGTCGACGAATACCTCACCGGCCGGGAGAACCTCCAGATGGTCGGCGAGCTCTACCAGATGCGGAGCAGGGACGCCAAGGCGCGCGCCCGCGAGCTGCTGGAGTGGTTCGACCTCGCCGAGGCGGCCGACCGGCCGGCCAGGACCTACTCCGGTGGCATGCGCCGCCGGCTCGACCTGGCGGCCGCGTTGGTGGTGCGGCCCCCGGTGATGTTCCTCGATGAGCCCACCACCGGCCTGGACCCGCGCAACCGGCTCGCGCTGTGGGAGGTCGTCGAGATGCTGGCCGCGGAGGGCACCACCCTGCTGCTCACCACCCAGTACCTGGAGGAGGCCGACCGGCTGGCGCACGACATCGTCGTGGTCGACCACGGCCGGGTGATCGCACGCGGATCCGCCGACGACCTCAAGACCAGGACCGGCGGCGAGCGGGTGGAGGTGGTGGTCCACGACCGCGAGCAGATCGGTGCGGCCGTCGCGGCGCTCGCCCCGTACGGTGGGGGCCCGCTCAGCGTGGAGCAGCACACCCGGCGAATCCTCGTGCCGGTGGGCGGGGGCGCACGGGTGCTCGCCGACGTCATCCGCGAGCTGGACGGGCTGGGCGTCCTCATCGACGACATCGGCCTGCGCAGGCCCACCCTCGACGACGTCTTCCTCTTCCTCACCGGCCACGCGGCCGAGGAGAACGAGCTGGGAAAGCCGCCTCGGACGGCTTCCGGGGCCGGGCGGCGCCGGTGGACACGGAACGCCCGTGGGAATTCCCGGCGGGGGCTTCGGCGCTCCCACCGGAAGTAGTAACTCCAGTGATGGTCGAAGCAGTGCTGGTCAAGGGAGTGGAAACCATGGGACAGCTGGATGGGAAGGTCGCCCTGGTGACCGGGGGATCGGCCGGGATCGGTCTCGCCGTCGTCCGTCGGTTCGCCGCCGAAGGTGCCACCGTCTACCTCACCGGCCGGCGCAAGGCCGAGCTGGACGAGGCCGTGGAAGCCGTCGGCGAACGGGCCATCGGCGTCCAGAGCGACGTGTCGAACCTCGACGACCTCGACCGGCTCTTCGCGGCGATCGAGGCACGCAGCGGACGGCTGGACGTCGTGGTGGCCAATGCCGGCGTCGGCGAGTTCGCCCGGCTCGGGAAGATCACCGAGGAGCACTACGACAGGGTCTTCGACATCAACGTCAGGGGGGTGGTCTTCACCGTCCAGAAGGCGCTGCCCCTGTTGCCGGACGGCGCCTCGGTGATCGTGCTCTCCTCCACCAACGCGTCGACGGGCGTCCGGGCGATGAGCGTCTACAGCGCCACCAAGGCCGCCGACCGCAACCTCGTCCGCACGTGGGCCGCCGAGCTCGCGGGCCGCGGCATCCGGGTCAACGCCATCAGCCCCGGCCCGATCGAGACCCCCGCCATCCGCGGTCTGAGCGCGGAGGAGGCGCCCGCGCTGGACGAGCTCGTCGCCAGGATTCCGCTGGGCCGGATCGGACGCCCCGACGAGGTCGCCGCCGCGGCCCTCTTCCTCGCCTCGGACCAGAGCTCCTTCACCACCGGAGCCGAACTCTTCGTCGACGGCGGCCTCAACCAGGTCTGACCGGCTCGGCGAGGCCGAGGGCGTAGGTGGTGCCGCCGTCGGGGGCGGGTTCGACGGTCAGTTCGCCGTTCACCGCCTCGACGAAGCCGCGTGCCACGATGAGGCCGGCGCCCTCGACGGCCGGGCCGGGGGCCGTCACCCGAGGTGGACCCCTCCGCCAGCTGGTCGAGATCCGGGCCACGAAGTCCCAGGTGGTGCTGCACTCGACCGCCCCCGACCCGGCCGGCACCCTGCGCGTGGCGATCCGCGCCGGCACCGCCCGGTGCCTGGGCCCCGGCCGGCAGGGTGATCAGCCGCTGCTGGCCACCCCGCTGCCGTGAACCCGCCGCGCCGGGCGGCATGGCGGGTCAGGGGCGGCGGTAGGCGAGGGTGGGGTGGGTGTCGGTGATCTGCAGGAGCCGGTCCCCGGTGTCGGTCAGGTCCACCACGGGCCTGGTCCGGCTTCGAGGCCGGCGATCGACCACCACACGTCGGCGCCCGGGCCTTCGTCCTCCAGGTCCTCCAGCTTGGCGACCCTGGCCGGGACGTCGGACAGCATCTCGACGACGGCCGGGTTCTCCTCGCCGGCCAGCCGCAGGTCCGCCACCGCCGAGCGGACCCCGGCGGCCGACGTGCCGACCAGGACCACCAGAGCAGCCGGGGGAAAGATCGCCAGCGCCGCTCCCACGCCCGGCCCCGGCCGTCCGGGCTCGCCTGCTCCCTCCTCGTCGCCAAGGTCGAACGCTCCTACGGCTCCACCCGTCCCGCCGGGGCGTAGGGCTACGCGACGGGCGGGTGGCGGGGATCCCAACTCCCGTCATCCGTCCGCCGGCGGGGTGGAAAAACCCTCTCAACTGGTGCCCCAACTAAGGGTTTTGGCCTGAACGCGCCTACGTCGCCTCCTCGGCGCCTGCCTACGCTCCCCTCGAACCCCGGCCGCTCCGGCCGTGGGACCGACCTAGGGGGAACACCCAATGCGTATTCGCCACGCCGTCGCCACGGTCACCCTCGCGGCGACCGCCGCGCTCACGATGAGCACCGCCGCCTCGGCCGCCCCGGCCCCGCGTCTCGCCTGCGGGGTGAGCGACCAGGGCCTCCCGGGCAACATCTACAACAACGGCGTCTACGTCGGCCAGGTCGAGCAGCAGTACGACAGCTGTAGCCAGACGGCGATCGCCCACTTCCAGTGGTCCGGCGGCTTCCAGGGAAACGGCTCCCAGGTCAAGGTGTACCTGATGGCGAGCAACGGCTACGCCGGCCAGGCGACCATCGGGGACCAGAGCAGCAAGGACGTCTACGGCTACGTCAACATCCACGCCACTTCCCCGGACATCTGGACGGCCGTCGCGTCGCTCGACCAGATCTGCCCCGCCTACAGCACCCAGCACGACTACTCCAACGGCGCCTCCCTGGCGGGCCCGCAGGACAGCAACTGCAGCATCCCCAACCCGTAACCCGTAGCCCGCAGTCCACGCTCCCGGGTTTCCCGGCCGGGAAACCCGGGAGCGCGGCGGCACGCGGCAAGGCCCGGTGAGCCCAATACCACCCGCAGTAATGGCGATGGCGCGGAGGGCGCCCGGCG
>NZ_JBHWIO010000003.1:162847-182518 GCF_042732075.1 Kitasatospora sp. NPDC059812 | reverse complement strand
CGCCCCCTCTAACCTACTCCACACAAAACCCACACCACAACCGCCCCCCCCCCTCACCCCTCCGGGGTGTCCGCGCCCGGGAAACCCGGGAGCGCGTCGGCACGCGGCATGGCAGGGTGAGCCCATGACCTCCCTCAGAAAGGGCGATGCCGCGTAGGCCGCCCGGCGCCCTGCGCGCCCAGACGCGGTACGCGCGGGGCTCGCAGCCCCGACCGTTCAGCCAGATCCGAGGCCTGCGGCGCAACGCCCAGGCCGCCGTACGACGCCTCGAAGCCCGGCGCTTCGAGCCCGGGTACCTGAGCAGGGCGCTTGGCCAGTACGAGGAATTCCTGCGCCAGCCCGGCCGGTGGCTGTACGTGCCCCTGCCGGACTGCCCCTGCCACGACGTCCTCGGCGCGCGCGACGAGATCGAGGCGATGCTCCCCGCCCTGCTACCGCGCGCCCGCTGCGAGTTGGGGCGGATCGTCGCCGGGCTCGACACAGAGTTCGAACGGCGCACGCTGCCGGACCCGTACGCCGCCCGGCGGCCGTCCTCCGTCCGGCCCGACGCGTCGGGGCGGCCATGGTGGTACCGGCGGCTGACCGGGCCGTGAGGGGCTGTCACCCTGGTGGGCGGCGGTCGTTGCTGGTCCTGCCACCAGAAACACGAGGAGTGCGACTCCGCCTCCAGCTCAAGCCGACGCTTAGCTTGTGATTTATCGTCCGGCTTCGAACAGGTGGGCCGGGTGATCACTCGTCCGGGTGTTCCCGGGACGGCGGTGCGGCCTTCGCGTGGTCCTGAACTCGACCAAGAGGAACAGGATTTGACGCGAAGACCGTGATGGTGGGTCTGGGTGAGTCTGGTGGAACAGGGCGGGCAGTGCGAGCCGTTCGCGGAACTGTCACGCTTCCGGGGGGTCTTCTACGACTGCCCGAGTGGACCAATCCGGGCCGGCCAGAGCGCCACGCCTACCCCACTGCGCACTCAGCAGGAGAGGAGCTTCCGCTGGAGATGACGGCGTATCACCGCTACCGCGCGGTGCCCCGCTTCGCGATCGACCTGAGCGGCAACCAGGACGGCACCATCCTCACCGCCTACGCCGCAGAGCTGCCCGATGTGATGGACCTGATCGCCCGTTGGGCGCCAGCCGTGCAGGCCCTGGCCGCAGCCGCTCTCGGCCCCCACCCCCAGGACGGCGGTCGGTGAGCGCCCGCAAGCTCACCAGCGGTGGGTTGGTGCTGTCGGCCGTCGGCGACGGCCCGGGTGGCGATCCCGCCGACCGCCGCGGCCTCCAGTACGGTGCCGGTTCCCTGCTGGGCGTCGGCGAGGCGTTCAGTGATGATGGTGGGCCGCACGACCGGCGGCCCACCATCAAGTGCGTTCCGGCGGCTCAGTAGAGGACTACGGAGAGCCGTGCCGGGCCGGTCTCGGTGGTGGTGTCGCAGAAGTAGACGATGGCCTGGTGGCTGTTCACATACGCCTGGCCGGCCGCGTGGCAGGCGGCGGCGGTCGGGTATATGCCGATGTAGGTGTAGGTGGACGCCTGGGCGGTCGGGGCGGCGATCAGGGCGCCGCCGGCCACGACCCCGGCCACGGCCACAGCGGAGAATGCCTTGCGAAGCGACATGAGTGGTCTTCCTCCCAATGGTGAGCGCCGGGGCCCGTGCCCCTGCGCTTCGCCGAGGAGCCTCCTCCGAATGTGAAGGCGAGGCAATGGTCGAGACCAATTCCGACCGGAAGCGGTGTGGTGTTTCTGTGACGGCGCAGGTCACGAGCTCGCCTGACGGGCTGGCGATCATCTTTCGGACAGTTCTTGCACTGTCCGGAACCTGACAGTCCGTTTTTACTGATTCGCCAGGATAGTCCCAGGCCGTTTCCCTGGTAGGAGCGCTTTCACGCCTGGGCTGGGACAGTGTTGGGACATCCGGCCCGGTCGGCTGGCTACCGGCCGGGTGCGGCGTCCTCGATGGCGGCGAGCAGGCGGACGTGGACGGCGCCGGCGGCTTCGCGGGTGGCCGGGTCGGGGTCGTCCAGCTGCGGGGCGATCAGCTCGACGGCTGCGGCGAGCACCGGCACGGGGACGGTCGCCTCGCGCAGGTGCTGGAGCTGGGGGGCGGCCCGCTCGCCGGGCGTGGCCTTGGCGCGGGCGTCGTGGATCAGGGCGCTGATCCCGCGGGGCAGGGGCTGGGTGTTGGTCACCCGGCTCATTCTCCCGTCAGCTGAGCGGTGATGATCACCACGGTCGGTCGTCCGCGCCCAGGCTCCTCAGGCGAGGTCGGTGTCAGGTTTTGCTCGGCACTACCTGCGCGTTGTCGAGGTGCAGGCGCAGCGTGCCGTCGACCGGACATCGCAGGCCGACCGACACACGGCGGACTTGGCCGTCCGCGTCGAGGGCGAGTGCGACTGCGGCCTGGAACGCGCCGTGCCCGGTTGGGCACGTGATGTCGGCTGGCTTGCGGAAGGCGTTGCTCAGCCGCGGGCGTGAAGGAGCGGGTTCCGCGAGTTCCCAGGTGGATCCGTCTGCGTGAACATCTCCGTCCGCTATGCCGAGCGGCAGGCAGCAATCCTCACAGAAGTACTCGTCTGCGCTCGATTCGAACTGGCTTTTGCGCTTGTCCCGCGCCAAATGATCTCGATCGACGGTGGGTTCCTCTGTTCGCGTCATGGCCAACCGGTACAACTTGCTGACCTCGCGGCTATGAAGCGATGTTTCGGTGGGGTACCCCAAGTGCCTAGATTCGTTTAGGAGTTCGCGGTTTGCACAGCCCTGAAACGCGCCGTCCTGCCGCCGTGCTGACGGCGCTGGCAGCGGGTGGAAGCCGATCCTCCCGCCCGCTGACTCCGCTCACCCGGAAGGGGGAGGCGCCGTCAACCTCGCTCGCCAGGATCGGCGGCGAGGCGGCCGAGCATCGCCATCACGGTGATCCGCGCGTCCTTGTCGTTCGTCACCGTGCAGTGGGCATCGACGCCTCGCGCGTCCGGTGCTTCATTCGGATCGGTCAGGCCGATCCGGATCAGGTCGACGGCATACTCGCGGCACTGGGAGTAGTCCTCTGCGGCGCGGACCGCCTCGACGTGGTCGATGTGGCCGGGGTCCGCAGCGCGCAGCAGCGCGGGGGTGGGCAGCGGGCCCAGTGCCTCTTCGATCCATTCCGAGACGGTCTCCCGGGGGCAGCCCTGTTCCAGCCGCGAAGTGCTCGCCGCGGTGAGCGCCAGGTGGATGAGGAGCGTCCCGAACCAGTTGGCGGCCTCGGCCGGGGGCGTGTCCGTGCCCGTCGGCGGCATCACGGCGCGGTACAGCGCAGCAGGGTCATCGGTGTGTGCGGCGGCGGCGACCGCCTTCACGGCGCTGCCGAGGGCAGCCTGGTCGATGGTCACGTCGGTGCTCTTTCCCTAGTCGGCAGCCGTCAACTTACCGCTCCGGCGCGGTCGAAGGACCCGTTAACGGACATTCTGTGGAATCAGCTCTGTCGAGGAGTGGTCGTCATCCGGTGGCTGTCGCGATCTGTTGTCCGGCTGCTGTGGCTGTTGCTCGTGCAGCGGCCTCTTCAACCTGGCGTCGGCCGGATTCACCTCGGCTCCAGATGAATGCGCGCCAACGACGTGGCGCGTCGCTGCTCCCGGAAATCGGTGGAGGGCCGGGGATCCTGTGGATCATCGCGCCGGCCGGTTCGTTCAAGCAGGGTCTTCGCACGAGAGGAAAGACCGGTGAGGTCATCCAGTATGTGCATCCTGCACTTCTTTTCCCAAGACAAGGGTATGGATTCGCAGGACCGCACGGTACCCGGTCGAAGTGCTTCGATGCAGTTCGAACCCCCAGCGGCCGTGGCCGTCGCGGGTTCAACATAGGCCTCCCGGACGGCACTCTCGGGGACGGGCGGCCACGTTGACGATCGGCAATAGCGTCGCGGTGGCTGGGTCGCCGCTCCGGCCCGAGACACGGCCGGGCCGGCGGTGCGCAGCGGCCTTCGGTCCGGGCCCTGGGCGAAGGCCGCCGAGTGCTACTGAGTGTTATCGGGGCAGGTGTGGCCGGTCGCCGGGCTCCTGGGTGGGGAACTGTTGGCCCGCGCCAGGAAGGGCGGGCGCCGGATAGTTCGCCACCTCGTACTTGGCCAGTTCGAGCTGCTCGGCGGTCGGGGGCAGCGCTGGGGCCCTGCACGCGCCGCCGTTGAACTGGAAGGCGGAGGTCAGGTCCCCGAAGGCGTTGCGACGCCAGTCGGTGACGGTGGCCGACCGGACTCCGGTGAACCGCTCCAGGAACTGCAGCACCGAGGTGTGGTCGAAGGCCTCGCCGGCGACCCAGCCGCCCACCGTCCAGGGCGAGATGATGATGCACGGCACTCGGAAGCCGCCGCCGATCGGCAGGCCGCCGACGAACTCGCCCGGCGTCGCGGCTGGGGGCACCGGCGGCGGCACGTGGTCGAACAGCCCGTCGTTCTCGTCGTAGTTGAGGATGAACACCGTCTTCGCCCAGACCTCGGGGTTCGACGCGACCGCCTCGATCTTGGAGGCGACGTAGTCGGCACCGGCGGCGGGCAGGTAGTCCGGGTGCTCGGACTGGTAGCTGGTCGGCAGGATCCAGGAGACGGCGGGCAACCGGTTGTTGCGCGCGTCGTCCTCGAAGGTGCCGGCCGGCCGGGCGGTCATGCCCTTGCGGTGCAGTGCGCTGCCGGGCGCGGCCTGCTGGAAGCTCCTGAAGAGCGAGAGCATGTTGGTGCCGTAGTTGTCGGCTTCCTGGTAGACCTGCCAGCTGACGCCGGCCGCCTCCAGCTGTTCGGGGTAGGTCTTCCAGGTCAGCGGCTCGGGCGCCGAGTTCTTGATGATCGGGCCGCCCTGGCCGCCGTCGGCTCCGATCGAACCCGTCATCCAGTACAGCCGGTTGGGCCAGGTCGGTCCCTGGACCGAGCAGAAGTAGTTGTCGCAGATGGTGAACGACTCGGCCAGGGCGAACTGGAAGGGGATGTCCTCCCGGGTGTAGTACCCCATCACGTACGGGCCGTTGACGCCGTCGGCGGACCGGTGCGCGGGCAGCCACCGGTCCATCTTCCCGCCGTTCCAGGCTCGGTGTTGCACCGACCAGGAGTGGCTGGTGGACGGGATCGCCTGGGCGCTCGTGGTGCGGGTGTCCAGGTGGAACGGCAGCAGGTAGCCGTCCGGGTTGACGCTGTCGGGCTGGTAGAACACCGAGCGCCCGTTGTCCAGCCGCAGCGCGTTCGGGTCCGCGAAGCCGCGAACACCGGCCAGCGTGCCGAAGTAGTGGTCGAAGGACCGGTTCTCCTGCATCAGCAGGACCACGTGCTCGACGTCCCGCAGCGAACCGGCCTTCGGCACCCCCGCCGCTACCGCCCGCTGGACACTCGGTGGCAGCAGGCTCATCGCCGCTGCCGCTCCCATCGCGCCGGCCGCCGATCCCAGCAGCCTCCGTCGGGTTATTCCGGACATCAGCCTTACCCTCTCCGTCGCGCCGGTGCGCGTGCGGGATGTCACCGCACCGGACTACCTGTGGCTTTCCCCCAGGAGCTCCGAGGCAGTGGAGATGACGGATGAACAGCCAAGGAATGTCAGGTACCCGCCAGGCGCTGCAGCCGCCCCCGCACCCCACTGCTGACAGCCCTGAAGCGATGCCCGAACGCCGGGCGGGGACGGGTCCGTACGGCGATGGCCGGGCGGCGCATCACCCGGTCCGAGCGGGGCCGGCCGAGGACCATCGCCCTTCTCCCATCTCCCACTGCCCGGCCGCGATCAATCTGACGACCACGTTGGTGCCGCCCAGGCCCGAAGACAAGCGACGTCACTACTGCCCGATAGATCCGGAAACGACAAGTTCGCGGAAGTGTTCAGCGAACGGAGCTCCTGGAACGCATGGGACAGGTAGGCCTCCGGGGCACGGTCACCTGGTTGCCGAGGCCCTGGTGCGCGGGGTGGCGGCCGGGCAGGCTAGTTTGTCCGGGTGAGTCTCCTTGATGATGTGGCCAAGCGCGACGGCTGGCGATGCTGGGTGTGCGACGAACCGGTCGACCCCGACAAGTCGGTGAACGATCCCAGGGGGCCCAGCGTTGACAGCCGGACCGCCGACCGGAAAGCCAAGGTCGCCGAGCGGCTCGCGCACCGCGGGTGCAACAGCCGCAAGGGCGCGGTCAAGGTGGTCATCGCCTGGCCGGACCGCCTGTACGTGGCCGAACCCGCGCCGCTGATCACCGTTGCCGCGAGGCTGGAGCGCAAGGGCGGCCGCGAGATGGTGGGCCGTTGTCCGACCAGGCAGGACGCCCAGGAAGCGGCGGATTGGCTGGTGGACCGGTTCTCCCGACTGACACCGGGGCTGCCGGTGACCGCCGACATCGAGGCGGGCGGCGGCCAGTTCCTCGTCATCCTGGCCACCGGCCGCCGCTGACCGGGGACCACCAGCGCACACTCGCGCCGAGCTGAACCGTCGGCCCACATCGACCCGCCCTGACGAAGGCTGACCCACGGCCGCGTGACGGGCTGCTGCCTGCTCTGCGCCCTGCTCGTCCTGATGAACCTCGAACTCGACCGCTGACAGGCGATCAAGGCCGAAGACCGCCGCCCACGGCCGGCACGAGCACCCACGAACCCCGCCGCACCAGCGGAAACCAGGATGGTGGATCTTCAGTGAAGATCCGACTGGACCTCGGTCAGTCGATGCCTTCGACGATGCGGAAGTCGCGCCCGACGCCGTCGGAGAGGGAGACCAGCGCCTCCTGGTAGGCCGCACTCTCGCGGGCCGCGGCGGCCTGCTCGAAGCTGTCGAACTCGATCAGGATGGTGCGCTCGGCGATTCCGGCGTCGTGTGCGACGACCCGACTGTCACGGGCGAGGACCCGTCCGCCCCCGGCCTTGACGGCCGGACCGGCCAGCTTGTTGTAGGCAGCCAGCTTCTCAGGGTCTGAAATGGTGCGGTAGACGCTGACCCAGTACCCCTTGGGCATGGAACCTCCAGTGTTGGGATGGTGCATCTGACTTACGGGTTGGTCTCGGACGAGCGTCGGCGGGCGAGAGCGAGGCGTGAGCTTGCCGGCGACGAACCCCAGCACCGAGAACGGGATGAGGACCAGCCCGGCGACGAAGGTTGTCAGCCCGAAGCCGTAGCCGGCGCCGTGCGGCGTCTGCGCGTACCGGGTGATGAGCGTGAGCAGGAGGTACATGCCGATCCCGCCGACGAACATGGCGAGGTTCGCCCCGGCGGCCGCCGGGTGCCGCACCGCCCGCACATCGACCAGGGGCGTCGTGCTGCGCAGCTCGATGACGGCCCAGACGCAGAGGAGCACCACCGCGACGACGGCGAGGCCTGCCACCACGGCGAGGTGCCGGCTCCACAGATTCCGTTCGCCGGCGAGGAACAGCACCAGGAGCAGCGCAGCGGCCGCTTGCCACGTCCACGTGGGCGGAGCGGTCTTCGGGGGCTTCGGGCATGGAGCGCCACGCGGTCAGGAGGGCGGCGGCGGTGACGACCAGGCCGAGGCCGTAGGCGGCCCGTACCCCGCCGAGCTCGGCGAGCAGTGCGGCCAGCGGGTAGCCGACGCCGGCCCCGATGATCGAGACCACCGAGATCAGGGCGATCACGGCCGCGCTGCGCTCCTCGGGGAGGTGGTCCCGGGCCACGCCCATCATCAGCGCCGTCAGCCCGAGCCCGACGCCCTGGGCCGCCCTGCCGGCCAGCAGCCACGCGAACGGCAGCGGCAGCACGGTGAGCGCGCTGCCGGCGACGACGACCGCCAGCGTGGCGAGGATCGTGGCCCGCCGGTGCGGGCCGGCTCCGAGCCGGCCCAGGACCGGCGTGGCGACGGCGCCGCTGAGCAGCGCGACGGTCAGCGTCCACTGCGCGCTGCCGAGCGAGACGTGGAACGAGGTCGCCACGCTGGTGATGAGCGGCGTCCCGAGACTGGCGACCGCCGCCACGACCAGAGCGATGAACATCAGGGCGGGGACCAGCAGCCGCGCCTCGGAACGCGCCACCGGGAACGCCGCCGCCGCGACCGCGCCGACCGGCTGCCCGGTCACTGCTTCGGCCCTTCGCGGTCCTGGCTTTCGAGCCCTGCCAGATGCTTCAGCGCCGGAAGGGCCGCCACCAGCGCCTCGACCTCGTCGCCGGTGATCCGCGCGAGTGTCCACCGCTGGTCGACCCGGCCGTGAACCAGCGGGCCGCTATCCAAATCCCGTTCCAGTCTGGAGACCTGTGCGCCGCTGAGCCTCGACCATCCCGGTGTTCCTTTTGAGAGAACTCCGGCTTCGCCGCGCTCGCACCACTGCCGGCGCCAGCGCTTTACGGACCGCTCGCTGACCCGCAACGAGGCGGCGATCTCCCGGTTCTTCTGCCCTCCTGCGAAGCGTTCCACGGCCTGGAGCCGGACCCGCTCCCTTGCGGCCCTCCCAGCGTCGGTCAACCCGCCACCGTGTGCGTATCTCACGCCCCCAGGGCTATCGGAACCACCCAACAGCTGTCAGGTGAACGGCACCGAAGCCGCTCGATCAAGTTCGGTGGTGGCTTGGAACACGTGATCACGTGTGTGAGGATCAGGCCGCGTACGCCTGTGGACGGTGTTTGCGTGTGAGACCGCCCTCAAGGGCAAGAAGAGGTGGAGATGTTCGCTGGGGGAACTGCGCGGCTGCTGGTCGGAAACGACGGTGAAGCGCCGCTGAAGCTGGCCGTGGAGCCCTGGGCGGATACCTACCGGATTCCGCCGGGGCAGACCCGCGCCATTGTCACTCACTCACCAGCAGGCGACGGTTCCTGGTCCGGGACGTTGCGTGGGGACGAGCCCTTCCAGGTCGACCATCGGCGGGATTCGGTCACGGTGTGGGCCAACGGCCACTGCTTCCACCTCAATGACATGCTGGGCAACGCGATCGATGCAGCCGACTGGCAGTGCCCAGTTCAGGGCCCGGACTCGTGAAGGCGGCTCGGAGCGGCGGCTGATCACGTGCTGGCAGGTTCCGACCCTGGAGTTCGCGGGCGAGGTCTTCGGCAAGGCTGTCCTTCTCGGATCAAGAGTTGATCTTGTCCTGTTGCTGGCCGAGAGCAATGGCTTGCCCGCCAAGACGAATTCCTGCCGGCCGACGTCAGGAGCACCATTCTGCGCTGCAGCGCGGAAGCGGGATTCGGCCCCGATGCCGCGTGCTGACCCACTCGGTCCCAAGGACCGTGCCGTCCAGGCCGGGCTGGTGCCGATCATGAGGGCGGACAACTGGCCCCTGTCCGAGGACTACAGGCTGGCGGCGCTCGTGTGCTCACCAAGGACCTGTCCGCCTCCGGGGTGGCCCCGCTGGATGTCAGTGGGCAAGTGGAGAAGGGAGGATCAGCACCACGCGACGGGGGAGCGGCCCGGTCGGGTCGACCAGCCGCCGTCGGCCCGGTTGGGGGGTGCGGGTGCGGGGGGAAACGTTCCGCTGGCCGGTGTGAACAGTAGCCCCGATGCCAGCCGACCAGGCCCTGGGCCGGACGGTCCTCGACTGCCCGCCGGCGGACGGCGCCATCTGGATGCGCTGGACTGGCCATGACGGCATTCGCGCTCTCCACCACGGCGCCGGCCTCGCCCGCGGAGAGTGCCCATGCGTCGTGTCGGCCCGGACTCGCGGTCATGGCGGTCGGCGAGGTGGAATGAGTCCGACCGGACCATAGGTCTGACGAGTGGACTGGAGTGCTTGGGTGGGGACGATTCTCAAGGGCGTAAGCCGTGTGCGCTGGGACGAGTTGAAGCATGCCTATGGATCTGCGGCAGATGTTCCCGGCGTGCTGTCGCGGATCGCATGGGGCGACGCCCTCGCGAGTGCGGCAGCCCTGAGCGATCTCGCCCTGTGGATTGGTGAGTTGGCGGTCTTCGATGCGACTGCCGCCGCTGCTCCCTTTCTGTGGGACCTCGCGGTCACCGAGACCGTGACGTCGCGGGCCGGGGTGATCGAGTTGCTGCAGACGATCCTCGAACACGGCAATCCGCGGCAGCCGAAGGTGCAACTGGAAGCCCACCAGACCGTGCTGAGCCGCCGACCGACAGCGGACCGGCTGACCCACGACAGCGACCCTGCGGTGCGAGTAGCGGCTCAGGACCTGCTGGCCGCGATCGACAGCCACCCGGGCGAGTCCTGCTACCGGGCCTGACACAAGAGCCTTCCTTGGCACTCCGGTGTCGGCCGTCGGCCTGGTGGTGCTCCTCGCTGCCCGTCTGGGATCTCCGGGGATCGCTCGACGCCGGCCTTGTCCCGGGCCCGCTGCGCCCCCGGCTGCGGTCGCCGTCCGGGACCACGGGGGCCTCCGGACGAGAGGCAGCCACCGGACGGCTTCTGTCGGTGACGGGTGATAGATGTTCACCAGGGCCGGGTGGCATGGCAGACAGGGGGAGGGCGCAGTGTCGGATGTGGTGATGTGCGGTCCGTTGGGAGATATCGCGCGGCAGGCAGGGCTGCAGGACGGTATCCACACCGAGGACGTCTATGCGGCGGCCCTGTGCTGGTGGGCGGCCGCCGTGGCCCCCTCGGCGGTCCTGCCGGTCGGCCACATGGAATGGCCTTGTCTGGTGTGGGCAGCCTTCCTGGCCGACGACGCCCGGCCTCCACTGGTCACGGCCCTGGCCACAGCCGGTATGGACTCCAGCCGTTTTCGCCGGCTCACCAGCCACCACGACATCACCACCACGGACAGGCTGCGGGCCGCTTGGCGCCGGTCCGCCCGGAGTACCCGGCCCGGCACCGGCTTCTCTCTGCTGCTCACCGGCAGCCCTGTCAAGCACCGCCCGTCGAGGACGTTTTCCGATGACTCCCTCGCGTACGCGTTGCGTACGGCCTGGGACGGCGACGAGTACCGCAACCTCGAACATCAGCGTCGTTCGCGCGCGGGCGGCCAGGCGGGGGAGGCCCCCAAGATCGGGGTGCTGTGGGAGATGCCGGCGGGCGACTGGAGGTACAGAGCACAGACGGAAGCGGCCTCCTCCAGCAGATTCCTGGTCTTCCGCCGGAAAGAGGTAATCCCCGGCGCCACGCTCCCCGGCCGCCGGATAGTGCCGGTGGCTTCCCAGGCCGTCGAGGGCCTCGCCCGGATCTACGACAGCCTGTCGCACCAACAGGTGCAGTTCACGATGACGGGTGAGGCCGCCGCGAAGTTTTGGCCGGTCCAGCTCAGCGCTGCTCGCTTCGACGACCAGGAGTCCCTGCCGGAGGACCAGTTCGTCCGACTGGACGCCCACACCCACCGGATCGCGGCAGCGCTCGCCCTCGCCGAGGACACGGACGTGATCACCGGCGGCCACATCGAGGCGGCATGGTCCCTGGTTGCTCGTTCTGGCCGGGATCGGGCCCGATTGCTCTGCCCTGATGCCCTGGACCTCGTCGGCGGCATTCTCGACGAGATCGGCGGGCAGGTCCGGACCGCGACCGGCTCGCCGCAGGCCCTGCCGCTGGGAGAACTGTTCCCGCCGGGTGGTCTCCATGCCGCCAGCGCGCCCGCCGCGGTGCCCGCCAGCGGGGTAAGGGACAGGAAGGGCCGGGTCAGGCGTGACGGGGCGGTCGTTCAGGACGTCAAGGACTGGTACGGCAACCAGTGCCAGATGTGCGGCAGCGTCCTGGGAATCCCGGGACCACGCCAGACGATCAGCGAAGGTGCTCATATCCGCCCGCTGAGCCAAGGCGGACCCGACTATACCGGCAACGTCCTGTGCCTGTGCCCGAACTGCCACACGCAGTTCGACCAGGGCGGCCTCTACCTGACCGACGACCTGCGCGTCGTGGAAACGGTGACCGGCACAGTGCGGCAGCGTCTGGAAACGGAGCCCGGCCATGACGTCGGCCTGGAGTACGTTCGCTGGCACCGTGCGCGATGGGCACGGTACATCCAGCCCGTCAGGCAGACGGGCGGAGGGCGCTGACGGACGCTATGCCATTGCGGAGAGGCGGAGTTCGCGGGCTATGGCCGCGCAGCTGTCCGTTGCCGGCGACCGGCTGGGCTCGTTTGATGCGGGGCCGGCTGCACGGCCAGAACCGGGCGGCTCGCCCACACGGCTACGGGGCTGCCGAACGGTGACGGTCGTCGACCTCCAGTACCACCCGGATCACGCGGCAGCCGGGGCGTCGGCGTTGGTCAGCCCGGGAGTCGGACCCGCTGGAGGAGCCACTGCGTATCCTCGCTGTCAGCCCGGGAGGCCCAGCAGGTCGCGTAGGGCCTGGTCCTCTCGGACAGCGCCGGGTGGAGCCGCCCGTTCGAGGGCGGCCACGAGTCGCTGCCGGTCCCGCCGCCGCACGGCCAGTAGCGGGATCCGGCAGCGTGCCCCGGTGTGGCTCTCGAGTAGGAGGGTGTGCGGCCCCCGGCCGGCGTCCGCCTCGGCCGTCACCGAGCGCAGCTCCGCCAGCGGGACGGAGGTGCGGTGCAGGCCTCGGCGGACGGTGATCCGGCCGCGGCCGACGGCGACGGAAAGGAGGAGCACCAGCGCGGGTGCGAGGGCGCTCACGACCGCTGCGGCGGCGTACACCGGGGCCGTGGGGCCGCCGTCGAGCGCCTTGGGTAGGGAGATCAGCAGGCCGCCCGCCGTGAGGGGCATTCCGAGGAGCGGGTTCGGCCGTACGGAGATCGGCGCGGACGGGGGTAACGCCTTGTCGGTCATGTGCCGTTCCTGTCGTCGAGAGGTACGGAGCGCGAGCCACCGCGAGCGGCGGGCCGCCCCCGCGAGGGGAGGCGGCCCGCCGTGGTGTCGTCGAAGGGACAGTATCGAGTCGGCCGTAGCCGGTGTGCACCGGCCGGGAACCGGGGCCGGTCAGCCCTCGCAGATCTTGCGCCAGACGTCCAGGCTCTTGTCCGTCCGGGCCGGGAGGACGCCCCTCAGCGCGCCCAGCCCCTTCAGTCCGAGGGGTGACGCCGCGACGTCCGCCGTCAGGTAGCCGGCCGCCTCCCCGCAGTCCCAGGCGGACGTTCCGCTGCTGCACTTGTCGGCCACCAGGCCAACCTGGGTGACGGTGGTCACCAACCAGGCTGCCCCGGAGATTCCCCCGGCGACGGCCGCGCAGGGCAGCGCGCCCACGATGGCGCAGCCCGCCGCCACCGTGCCGGAGACGGCCCAGACAGCTGTGGCGACAGAGTTGATGTGCGAGATCACGTCGGAGTGGTCATGGGCGAACTTCTTGACGCTGCTCCAGCCCCAGAGCCCCGCCGGGTCCGTCTGGTTGAGCGGATCGGCGTTGGCGTAGCCGTATGCGCTGAGGGTCTGTTCGACCACCGGGTCGACGCTGAGGAACTGAGCCGTGGCCGGGTCGTAGGAGCGGGCCCGGAGGTACACCAGGCCGCTCTCGTCGTCGCTGTACTGGCCCGCGTACCGCAGCGCGGTCGACGCGGAGCCCGTGTGGGAACTGACGGCGCCGTAGGGCGTGTAGGCGTACGCTCCGGCCACGGAGCCCGAGGCGTCGGTCAGGGCCCGGGTGGAGCCCAGCTGGTCGTGGAAGAACCAGAGGGTGCCCGTGCCGGTGATCTGCTCGACCGGCAGGTCGTCCGGTCCGTAGACGTACGAGGACGAGCCGTCGGAGAGCAGGTCGGGGATCTGCTGCGCGTCCCAGGTGTAGGAGACCGTGGTCGTCCCGGTGGTCTTCCGCGTCCGCAGGCCGGTGCCGTTGTACGTGTAGGCGCTGGTGGTCCCGCCGCTGCTCACACCGGTCAGGCGGTTCGCCTGGTCGTACGTGTGGGTGACAGCGGTGCTCCCGGTGGTGGCCTTCGTGCGGTTGCCCTGCGGGTCCCAGGTGTACGCGGTCGCGCCACTGGGCGGGGCGGTGCAGGACGGTGTGGCCGGCACCGGGCCCGGGGTGCTCCAGCAGAGCTGGTTGGCCGTGTCGAAGGCCTGGCCGGTGGCTCCGGTCCGGACGGGGTTGTCGGCGGCGTCGTACGTGTAGTCGGTCGTGGCCGACCCCGAGGTGGCGGACTTGAGCTGGTTCAGCGCCGTGTACTGGTAGGTCTGGGCGCTGCCAGGCACACCGCTCGGGGTGTCCGAGTTGACGCGGCCCGTGTTGTCCCGGGTGTAGGTGAGCGAGACCAGTGTCGAGGTGCCGCTGGTCAGCCGGTCGGCCAGCGGCTGCCCGGCGTCGTCGAGCGTTGTGGTGACAGCGGTTCCGTTCGGGACGGCCGTGGACGTCCAGTGACCGGCCTGGTCGTACCCGAACCCGGTGGTCTTTCCGTTCCAGTCCTTGATCGCGGTCAGGCGGTTGGCCTTGTCGAAGGTGCGGGTGACCGTCTGGGCGCTGGCACCGGGGTAGGTGATCGAGGTTTCGTTGCCGTTCTCGTCATAGCCGTAGCCGGTGACCGCTCCGGCGCCGTCGGTCAGCGAGACCAGCTCGCCGAAGGCGTCGTAGGCGCGCCGGGAGGTGCCGGTGCCGTCGGTCATCGAGCTCTGTCGACCGGCCGCGTCGTAGCCGATCGCGGTGACTGGCGGGGTGGCGGTGTCCGAGTAGGCCACCGAGGTGGGCTGGTTGTTCGCGTCGTAGCCGAAGGCGGTGGCGCGTCCGCTCGGATCGGTCGATGCCGTGCGTCGTCCGGCCGCGTCGTAGGCGTTCGCGGTGGCGCGGCCCAGCGGGTCGGTGCGCAGGGTCTGCCGCTTCTGGGCGTCGTACGCGTAGACGGTGGCCGCGCCGAGTCCGTCGACCGTCCTGGCGACCGTGCCGTCGGGGTTGTGGTCGGTGGTCAGCACCGTCCCGTCGGGCCGCGTCACCTTGGTCTGGTTCCCGAGGGCGTCGTATGTGTAGTGGGTGGTGTTGCCGTTCGGGTCGGTCGTCGAGGTGCGGTGCCCGTCGGCGTCGAAGGCGGAGGTGCTGGTGTGGCCGAGCGGGTCGACGGCGCCGGTCCGGTTGCCCCACGCGTCGTAGGAGTAGGTCGTGCAGCCCTTGGCAGGTGCGGTGCAGCCTGGTGACGTACCGGCGGCGACACCGTCCGGGGCCACCTCGGAGGTCAGCAGGCCTCGGGCGGTGTCGTACCCGTACTTGGTGGCATTGCCCAGTTCGTCGGTCGCGCTGATGACGGCGCCGGCCGGGTCGTAGGTCTTGCGGCTCGCGTTGCCGCGCGGATCGACCGCGCGGGTCGCGTCGCCCGGGTGGGCCGCGTCCTCGTAGTACACCGCGGTGGTCCGGGCCGGCAGCGATTCGTCGACCGGCTGGCGGACGACGCCGGTGAGCAGTCCGAAGCCCTCGCTGCCGGTGTTGGTGCCGCTGCCGGTCGCGATGTGGCCGGCCTCGTCGTAGGCGTAGGAGGTCCGGAGTCCGCTCGGGTCGATGACGGTGCGGAGGTTGTCCGCGCTGTCGTAGGACTTGACGGTGGTGAACCCGCGGGCGTCGCCGGCCGACGTCTCGTTGCCGTGGTCGTCGTAGGTGTAGGTGCGCAGGTTGCCGACGGGGTCGGTCTGTGCCGTGACGCCGAGGCTGACCGGGTCGTAGGTGTAGTTCCAGGTGCCCGCGTCGGCGGTGCCGTAGCCCTTGGTCTCGGACTGCAGGAGTCCGTTCTGGTAGGTGTCGAGGGTCTTGTGGCCGGCCGGGTCGGTGACCAGGGTCTGGCCTGCGACCAGGTTGCCGCCGCTGTCGGGCCCGTAGGTGAAGGTCGTGGTGCCGCCGACCTGATCGGTCTGCACGAGGACGCGGCCGGCGGTGTCGTACGTCATGGAGACGACTGGCGTCGGCGTGGCGGTGGACCCGTACTGGGACGGCTGGCGCATGGAGTTGAGCAGGTGGTTGCCGGTGTAGCCGTACTGGAAGTGGTCGTCGTCCTTGAGGACGGGGCTGCGGGTGGTGCCGGCGCCGTAGACGTCGGTGAGGTTGCCGTTGGCGTCGTAGCCGTAGCTCACCTGGCGGCCCGCGCTGTCGGCGAGGCCGGTGACGTGGTTGCCGGTCCAGGTGAGGGTGTAGCTGCGCCCGCCCGGGTCGGTGATGGTGGCCAGGTGGTCGGCGGCGTCGTAGCCCAGGGTGGTGGCGTAGGGCGGGGAGGCCTTGCTGCCGGCGAGGTCGGTCTCGCTGAGCAGGTGCCCGGTGCCGGCGTCGAAGGTGAAGATCTCCTTGGACTTGCGGGCGAAGGTGTAGGCGGTGCCGTTCTTGGCGAGGGTCGCGTTGAAGCGGGGCGCCGACGGTGCGTAGCTTCCGGAGGTGTTGACGAAGGCGACCTGGGAGCCGTCTTCCTGGCGGATCGTGACGTTGCCGGTGGCCGGGTCGGTGACGGCGCTCAGGTTGTAGGAGTGGGTCCAGCCCCAGCCGAACGGTCCGTCCGCGGCCAGGGCGCCGCCCGGGCCGGCCGGGTCGGCGACGGCGGAGGCGTAGGTGCGGGTGAAGGCGAGTGGCTTGCCGCGGCCCGGGGTGGTGAGGTCGGTGAAGGTCTCACCGAAGTAGCCGGTGCTGGTGTCGACCGGGTCACCGGCGGTGCGGCGTACGCAGCCGCACTGCACCCACGAGGGGTTGCTGCCCTTGGGGGCGTCCTGGATGCCGGGCGGTCCGCCGATGGGCTGGCCGGGGGTGCCGCCCATCGGGATGAAGGCGACCGCGTCGTAGGCGACGTCGTAGTCGGCGAAGTTGATGTTGCCGGCGCCGGTGATCTCGCTCTTGTTGGTGAGCTGGAGGTTGCCGCCGTTTCGCATCGCGAAGTTGCCGATGGTGACCCATTCCTCGGTGCCCCAGTTCTGGTTCACCCGGATCTTCCACGGTGCCACCCCGCCGCCGGGGTTGATGGTGTAGACGACGTTGGAGGCGGTGGCGGCCGTGGAGGGGAGATGGATCTTGATCTTGTAGTACTGGAGCTTGGGCAGGTTCGGCGTCCAGGTCCCGGTGTTGATCAGGTCCGGGTTGGCGCCGTCCTCGGTGTGGGTGAACAGGACGCGCCCGCCGAAGCCGACACCGAGCTGATGGGTGTCGATCGCGCCGATCTTGTCACCGGCGGCGTTGGTCCCGTACGCGTACGTGAAGGTGCCGCCCTGGGACCAGTTGGCGGGCGTGCCGCAGCCGACCAGGTTGAGCGGTGGCTGGGGCTGCGACTCGTCGACGACGATCGGGGCTCCGTATCCGGCGTTGCCGACCTTGGCGGAGTCCAGGGCGCAGGTCGGCGGGTGCGGGTGCGGTTTGACGACGGCCGGTTCGGTCGAGCCGGCGGCCGCCGTGTAGGCACTGGTGGCGCAGGTGGCGGAGCAGTCGGGTACGAAGGTGACGGCCTGGTGCCACCAGCACTGGAAGCTGGCCAGGGTGCAGTACTTGGCGTTGGCGGCGCCGGTCGGGTCGCACTTGTTGTCGGCGGTGCAGAAGGCGGTGACCGGCGGGATCTGCAGCCAGGTCTTGCCGCCGTGGTAGTCGGGCTTGGTGTAGGCGGGCTGGTTGAACCGGAGGATCGGCTGGCCCATCCAGCCCGTGATCCGCTCCTGGTAGGGCCAGCTGCCGGGGTGCGCGGCGTCGCCGTAGCTGTTCTTCAGATACGGCGCGCGGGTCGGCGGGTAGTCCGGGTTGCGCGGGTTGTTGGCCCAGCCCAGGCCCCAGTTGCCCTCGGCGCTGGTGCAGGTCGGGCTCGGCACGCAGCCGGTGGTGTTGCCGAACTTGGCGGTGGGCTGGATTCCGGAGTTGTAGGCCCAGGCGGCCAGGTACCAGTTCTCCAGGTAGCGCGGGTTTCCACCGTTGACGGTGATGCCGGCGTCGTAGAGCTGGTTCCAGGTCCGCTCCAGGATCTGCAGACCGGCGGAGACGTTCTCCTGGTAGTCGACGGCGATCTTGGTCTGGCCGTTGACCGAGTAGACCGTGTCGCCCTTCGACATGCCGTTGGTGATCTGGCCGAGGCCGTAGCCGCAGTCGGCCTTGGTGTAGTCCATCTTGGAGATGGAGCCGCCGGCGCCGTAGTAGTCGCCGACCAGCGCACCGCCCGCGATGCCGGGCAGGGCGTGCCAGGACGCCTGGCTGTAGTTGCTCTCCTGGGCCACGATCGCCTGGTAGACCGAGCGCGGCACCGAGTCGAAGGTGTCGCCCGCCGGGTGTTTGAGCGGCAGCCTGGGGAAGTCTCCGTTCGGTGCGAAGGCGGCCAGGCCCAGGTTCGCGAACCCGGCCGGCCGGGTGTAGGGGGAACCGGTCAACAGGCCCTGCTCGGCCATCTCGATGGCCCAGGACACCTGTGCGGTGCCCGGCTGCATCACCTGCCGGTTCTCGGCCAGCCGGTCCACCGCGCACTTCGGCGCCGCGGCGGCAGCCGTGGCCGGGGAGTCGTCGGTGCTTCGCGCGTCCGTCTCCCCGGGGGCGGGCGCGGGCGCCGCGGCGGCGCCCTGCTCCGACACGATGCTGCCGGCTCCAGCCGGAACCGGCGCGAGGGGCGGAACCGCGGTCGACACGGACACCGTGCCGGGGGCAGCGTCTCGCTTCAGGAGCGTGTCACCCGCGGTCGTGACCACCAGCGGGGCCGACACGGCGGTGTCCGGCCCCAGGCCCAGCAGGGCGGCGCCGTCCAGGGACACGCCGACGGCGCCCGAGGGCAGCTTGCCGGTGGAGACGTTGCGGATGCCGGACTTCTCGGCCAGCTTGGTGGCTCCCAGGGCGACGGACTCGCCACCCCGGCCCTGCATCAGCCGTAGCGCCTCCCTGGGGCCCTCGCCGAGGGGGGAGAGCCTGCCGTCCCGTTCACGCATCAGGAAGGAGGTCGGCCCGCCGTCCTTCTGTACGACGAAGTCGACCCCGCCGGCGGTCGGACGCAGGTCGTAGGCGAGGCCGTCGACCTGCGCGATCCTCACCGGCTCGGCGGGTGTCTCGGCCGAGGACGCGGGAACGCGGACCAGGGAGGCGCCCTGGGCGCCGACCGGGCCGTCGGGGGTCGGGACGACCGATGTCACCTGGCCGGCCACCGTGGTGGACGCCTTGATCTCGCCGGTCGGCAGATCGACTGTCAGGACCTGGGTGAGCCGCTGGTCGCTTCCGGGGTTGACCGTGAACATCGCGGTCTGTCCGGTACCGCAGCCGGGCGAGTGGTACTTGAGCGCCACTCCGGCGGCCACGGGCTTCACCGCGCCGCTGGACAAGTCCACCGAGTACGCGACGGCACCGTGGTCACGCGCCTCGGCCCGGTTGACGGCGCCGGCGGGCAGCACCGTGACGGCAGCGAACCTGCCGTCGCCGGACACACACTGGTAGCCCGTCCAGGACGCGTCGTCGATACCCGCGGGGCGCAGCAGCGCCGTCTCGCGCCACCGGTAGCCGCCGGCGCCGGTGGCGATGTCGAGGTGGTAGCCCGAGCCGTCGCCCCAGCCGTTGACCAGGACGTCCTCGGCGGGGCCGAGGGCACCCTCGGGCGCGGTGGCCGACGGCTGTTCCGGAGGGGCCGCCGCCCGGGCGGGGCTGGTCGCGGACATCACTCCCGCGATCAGGGCCATGCTGAGAAGAGCCGTCCCGGGTAATCCCAGGACCGGCGATTTTCGTGAGGACACGTGTTCTCGTACCTCTCGGAGTGTTCGGGTGACGGAACAGCTGCCCCCCTGGAGGGGGAGGGCTCGACGATTCCCCCGTTCCGGCGGACCTGCCGGGGTGACGCCGAGCGACCGTGCGGGTGCGACCGGGGGCGACGTGTCCGTGGTCGCCGGCGCAGTGCTTCGACGGGTTCGATGGTGATCCGCGTGCACGTGCCGGGGGGGCGGGGGGGGGGGCCCCCCCCGCGGGGGGGGCGGGGGGTGGGTGGGGCCCCCGCCCCCCCCCCACCACGACGCGCACCACCCGAGGCG